>CABQAC010000121.1 GCA_902462035.1 uncultured Eubacteriales bacterium | reverse complement strand
GGTAACGCCGGGGCGGACGGTTACCCGGTATGTTTTAGGGATGTGGCGTGACGGATGGCTGACCATCTGGGCGAAAGCCCCATCGTTTGTCATCAGCAGCAGGCCTTCGGATTCCCGGTCCAGCCTGCCGATGGGAAAGACCCGCACGCCGACTTCCCCCACCAGTTCCGCCACGCAGCGGCGGTCCATCTCGTCACTCATGGTGGTAATATAGCCCCGGGGCTTGTGCAGCATCAAATAAACGGGCTTGGATGCCGGGACCACCCGTTTTCCGCGCACCGTTACCTTATCGCGGCCGGGAACAACCTTGTCGCCGATGGAGGCGCGCACGCCGTTGACCCGCACCGCGCCCGACTCGATCATCTCCTCCGCTTTCCGGCGGGAAGCAACGCCGCAGTCGGCTAAGAATTTTTGCAATCGCACTTCGCTGTATTTTTCCAATCCCGTTTCCTCACATTCCTTAATACTGTCCAAATAAGCGGCATATGCCGCGCCACAGCCGCTGAAAAAAATTCAGTTCCAGCTGGCGGTATTCCACACCGCCGGCGGCGGCCAGCGGAATTTCCGCTACCTCCCGGCCGTCCAGCGAATAAACCAGCCTGCCTACCATTTGCCCCTGGGTCACCGGCGCATACAAAAAGCGGGACGATTCCACCTTCATCGTCAGGCGTTCCTTTTCCCCTTTTAAAAGCGTCACATCCACGCCGGAACATGCCGAAGCCTGCACGTAAGCCCCTTCCGGCCCGCCAACCACCGGAATTTCCAATTCAAAACCGTCGGCGCTCAGCGGTACCGATTCCGTCATGGAAAAACCGTATTCCATCATTGCCTTATGGTCGTTCCAATCGCTCGGCGCATTCAGGGTTACCGCGATCAGCCGTACGCCGTTGCGTTCACAGCTGGTTACCAGGCACCGGCCGGATTTTTTGGTAAACCCGGTTTTCACCCCATTGCAGCCCTCCAGCTCTTTCAGCAGCCGGTTGTGGTTGTATAAAATACGGGGCGTTGGCGGATTGACATACTGCACCTTAGCAGAGCTTTTCGAAGCAATTTCGGCGAATTGAGGCACCCGCATGGCGGCGGCGCCTAGCAGCGCAAGATCGTAAGCGGTGGTATAATGTTCTTCCGCGTCCAAGCCGGAAGGCGTGACGAAATGGGTATCCTTCAGGCCCAATGTTTGAGCCCTCCGGTTCATCAGTTCCACAAAACCGTCCACTGTGCCGCCCAAAGTAATGGCCGCAGCGTTGGCCGCGTCGTTGCCCGATTCCAGCAAGATGCCGTAGGCCAGGGTCTCCAGCGTTAACTGATCCCCCTCCTTGAGGTACATGGACGATCCTTCCACATTGATCATTTCCCGGGTGATTTCCACCACCCGGTCCCGTTCGTCCGATTCGAGCACCAGCATCGCAGTCATAATCTTTGTGGTGCTGGCCATAGAGCGCCGGGTATGCGCGTCCTTTTCGAATAGGACGCGGCCGGTATCCGCCTCGATCAAAACAGCGGAAGCAGCCGAAACTCCCGGCTCCGCGTAGGCCGTCCGGACGTTCAGCACCGCCAGCGGCACTACGATTGCCAAGGCCACAAAAAGGCTTACCATCTTTTTTAACAATGCGACCACCTGCCATACAAACGAAATCCGCAGCCGGAACGATATACCGCTAAAGGTTCCGGCCGCTTCATTTATTCATATGCGGCACCCAGCGCGAATTAGAAACAAACTTTTTTCGTGCGGGATCAGTCGATTTGGATGTCGATTTCCGGATTGGCGCCGGGCTTGGGCGCAGGAACCGGTTCCGCCATCGCAGGCTGGGTGTTTTTCTGTTTTTTCTCTTTCTTAAACAGAGAACTGATTTTATCCACCACGTCCGGCACCATTTCCACCACGCGGTCTGCCGTATTGTTCACCGGCGCAATGGGCATCAGCTTGACGTCGCCATTGCTGACCGTCAGGAACGCGACCGGCGCAATCGTGATTCCGGCGCCGCTGCCGCCGCCGAATAAATCCTTGGCGGATTTGGTTGGAAAGTCCGAACCGCCGGACGCAAAGCCATACGTAACCTTGGATACCGGAATAATCATCGTCCCGTCCGGGCAGTGAATCGGTTCCCCGACGATGGTGTTGACATCCACCATCTCCTTGATTTTCTGCATGGTTGTATCCATCATTCCCTGAATCGGATGCTCGCTCATGTGTTTCACTTTCCTTTCCTGTTGTCCATTGTATCAAAACCACTTGCATGGATTTTTGACGAAGCTGCCGCCGCTTATGCGGCGCCGGTTCCGGCCCGCGCCCGGGCTTTCCCCTCGGCGGCCTGCATCCGCAAAAAGCGGAACAGCGACCGTCCGCCCGCAGTAAGCAGCCAAAAACCGCGCAGGCGCAGCACCAATTCCATCCGGATGACAACCTGCCCGGTGTGGAAGCTGGGGCGTACCGCCACCTGATAACGGCGGTGGTGGCACAAATCCAGCAGCAGCCCGCAAACGGGGTAAACGACCGCACATAGCCGTCCGTAATCCAATGCGGCAGCTGCCGCATCCTCCCCGCCGGCCTCCACCACGACATCCAGCCGTTTCAGCAGCGCGTGGCGCAAAATCCGCCGTGCGGCTTCCGCCGCGATTTTTCCGGTCTCCGTCATAAAGTGAAGAAAGCCCGACAGGCCGCGCTCCTGCCACAGTTCTTTAAAAAAGGAGGAATGCTCCTGTTCTTTCTGCCCTTTGTCTTTCTTTTTTGACTCCCTTTTTGCCGCCCTGGCCTCTTTCCTTTCCCGCCGCGCCCGCTTTTTTTCCGATTCCTCCGGCGGCGGGACAAGCTGGAAGGATAAAAACAAGTAAGAGATCTTCAGTTCCAGCCGTTCCCTGTAAGAAGCGGTAATCCGGATGGGCAACCACAGCAGCAGCAATACCAGCAGGAGGATCCCCAAAACGATATACAAAGCCAACACGAGACTCTCCCACCCTTTCAAAAGCCGGGCTGCCGGTACGGCTGGGTATGGCGGCCGGTCCTATACGCCACCTTCCGCAGCGCCATCTTCCGCTGGCACCGCCTCCGCCGTCTTTTGCGGCAGCGGCGGGAGCTGATCCAGGGATGAAATTTGAAAACACCGTAAAAAATGTTCGGTCGTCCCGTACAGCAAAGGCCGCCCGGGCAGTTCCAGCCGTCCTTTTTCTTCTATCAGCCCTTTGGCGGACAAGCTCGCGATGACGCCGGACGAATCCACGCCCCGTATTTGCTCCACGAACGCCTTGGTTACAGGCTGGTTATAAGCGATAATAGCCAAAATTTCCATCGCCGCCTGGGACAGCGGTGCATTCCGCCGGATTTCCAGCATAGCCCGGACCACATCCGCATGTTGCTTTTTGGTGCACATTTGGTAGCAGTCCCCCAATTTGAGGATCTGCAACCCGCTGTCCTGGGATTCCATCCGTTCGGACAGCGTGCGCACCAGCTTGTCCACCGTGGCGGTATCCAGCGACAGCACCTGGGCAATCCGCCCGATGGGAACCGGGTCGCCGCTGGCGAACAACACAGCCTCTATGGCTGCTTGTGCTTCCTTGATTTCCATCTGGCTTCACCGCCCCTCCGCATTCTCAGCTGCAGGGGTTCTTCCCCCGCGCCTTCGTCAATTTCCACCCGTTTGGCCTTCACCAATTCCAGCACCGCCAAAAATGTGGCCACAAGCTGGGATTTGCTCTCTGACCGCTCGAACAATTGGTCAAACGTGACCCCCGTACCGGTCCAAAGTTTGCGCAGCACATAAATAATGCGCGATCCCACCGAAACCACCTTGCGCGACACGATGCCGGAAAACGCGGCAGTCGGCGGCGGAAGCCGCCGTTTGCCTTTGCCAGCCGCCTCGAAGTAGGCTTCGAATAGCTCCCGGGGTTCGTGGCTGCGGCGGTAGGTCAAATCCGTCTCCAGCTCGGCAGGGCTCCTGGTCAGCTGGTCAAACGTCACCAACGATGCCAACATCGCCGCCACCTGGCGGCACTCCTGATATTCCAGCAATTGGCCGGTCAGTTCTTTTTTCAGCTCGTCCGCTTCTTCGTGCTTGGGCAGCAACATGACGGTTTTTAAGTACACCAGCCGCGCGGCCATCTCTAAAAATTCGCTGGCCACGTCCAAATCTTGTTCCCGCATGGCGTCAATTTGAGCCATGTATTGTTCCAAAAGTAAAGAAATTTGAATGTCATAAATATTCAGTTTATTTTTTGAAATCAGCTGCAACAGCAGGTCCAGCGGACCTTCAAAATCCAGCAGCTTATAGGATAGCTTTTCCAATGGTCCGTTTCCCGCCTCCTCTTCCCGCTAGATCAGGCCAAACAGGCGGAACGGAAGTCTTGCGACCCACAGCACACCGCTTGTCACATAATTTTGGAAAAAGTCGGTAACAGGGTTGAGCAGCCCGGTGAACATCAGCACAAACAGGCCAATGAAAAGGTACTGCTCGTACTGGGCCATTTTAAATACCCATTTGTCCGGCAGAACCGCGCTGAAAATGCGGGAGCCGTCCAGCGGCGGAATGGGCAGCAAGTTAAATACCGCCAAGCTGATATTGATACCGATAAACAACCATAAAAAATAGAACGCCTGATCCATCCAAGCACCGTACGGAAGAAGCAGAAAAACCGCATAATATAACACAGCGGCCAGCAGCGCCACCAGCACGTTGGAAACCGGCCCGGCCAAAGCAGTAAGCGCCATATCCCGTTTGCGGTGTTTGAAATTATAGGGATCGACCGGCACCGGCCTGGCCCAGCCAAAGCCAAAAAAGATGATGAACAATGCGCCCATAGGGTCCACATGCGCCAACGGATTCATGGTCAGCCTGCCTTGTAAGCGCGCCGTATTGTCCCCAAGTTTTCTCGCCATCCAGCCGTGGGCGAATTCATGAACCGGCAATATCGCGAAAATGATGAACAGCCGTACTGCCAAGCCGATGACCAACGAGATAGTATCGCCCCTGCGCAGCGCATTGATAATCCACATATTTCTGCTCCTTTTGCGGGGCCGGCGCCCCGGCCGGAACCGCTTTTGTTCCAATGGACGTCCTGTGGTAACGATATATGTTATTATAAGGGGAAGGCGGTAAAAAAACAAGTACGCCTGCTGGGATTCCACGGCCGCCATGCCAAAAAACGCGGCTCGTTCCTATTTTCTCAGAAAAAGTTCTTGCTTTTGCCATGTGTTTCTGATAAAATAACAATGTTGTATCTATATCCAGTCGCCAAAGGAGGTGCAGACTATGGCAAAGTGCGATATCTGCGGCAAAGACGTAGCCTTCGGGATTCAGGTTTCCCATTCCCACCGTCGTTCTAACCGGACCTGGAAGCCCAACATTAAGCGCGTGAAGGCGGTTGTAAACGGTTCTCCCAAGCGTGTTTACGCCTGCACCCGCTGCCTTCGTTCCGGCAAGGTTACCCGTGCCGTCTAAACAAGGTTTTCTAAAAGGAGCCGTTTTTAAAACGGCTCCTTTTTGATTGTTGGCTGGAAGTCCGCGCGCTAATCGGCGCGGAACCGCAAAAAAGCGGAGGGCGCCGCGGCGCCTTCCGCTTTTTTGCGTCTTACCAGACCGGGTATTCATTTTCGTGCTTTTTGGGGCGCGCCATCAGCTGGCGGATCGCTTCCTGGGGGGACGCCCCCTGATACATGATCTGGTAACATTTTTCCGAGATCGGCATATCCACCTTTTGTTCCAGCGCCAGTTCGTGAACCACCTTGGCGGCGTAATAGCCTTCCACGGTTCCCACCTGCCGCAGCGCCTCCTGGGGCGCCACACCCTGCCCGACCAGCATACCCGCCCGGCGGTTGCGGCTGTGCATACTGGTACAAGTCACAATCAGGTCGCCGATGCCGGTCAGCCCGGCAAATGTCTGCAAGTTCGCGCCCATGGCCACACCCAAACGGGCAATCTCGGCAATACCCCGGGTCAGCAGCGCAGCTTTGGAATTATCCCCCAGTCCCATGCCGTCGCAAATACCCGCGGCCAAGGCGATAACGTTCTTCACCGTGCCGCCCAGCTCAACGCCAATCAAATCCGAATTGGTATAAATGCGGAAGTTGGGATTCATCAAAATATCCTGAACATATTCGGCGTCCGCGATCTCCCGGCTGGACGCCACAACGGTCGTGGGGATATCCCGCCCCACCTCTTCGGCGTGGGACGGGCCGGACAGCGCCACCACCCGAGCCTTGGGAATTTCCTCCTGGATGACTTGGGAAAGGCGTTTTTTGGAACCGTCCTCCAGTCCCTTGCCCACATTGACCACACAAAGGCCGGGCCGGGACACTCCGGCTATCCGCCGCGCAATATCCCGCACCGCGATGGAGGGAACCGCCAAAATGCAAAGGCTGCCCCGGGCCGCATCTTCCAAATCGGCTGTCAGATTCACCGAGGAGGGGACCGTGATTCCCGGCAGCAGCTTTTTATTTTCCCCGTCCCGCCGGATGTCCTCCAATTCCTGGGGGAAAGCCGACCACAGCTTGACCTGGTGCCCGTACCGGTCTGCCATGACCGCCAGCGCGGTGCCCCATCCGCCGGCGCCCAATACCCCGATTTCCGCCATGGTTTTGACCACCCTTTCTGCACAAGCCGTTCGAAAATACTGTT
>CABQAC010000120.1 GCA_902462035.1 uncultured Eubacteriales bacterium | reverse complement strand
GTCCGGCCCGCCGAACAAAGCCGCCGGATCCTCCGCCGCAACGGCCCGGCGATGCACGAGCGGTTTGTGCGGGAGTGGATTCCGATGGAGGAACGGTATTTTGCCGGCTGCAAGGTGTTGGCGCAGTGCCAGCTGCATATCCCCACGGACGATGGAACGCCATAACATTTTTAGCAGCAGAATCGCGCGTTTTGCCTGCGCAAAAAAAGAGGGAGAAAACGGATTTAGTCCGCCTTCTCCCTCTTTTTATGGGCTTCGGCCTGCCGCACGGCAAGCCGGATATACTCGGCCAGCGGCAGTTCCTGCACCCCCATAACGGCGACCCTGCATTTGCTGACCGGAACCAGGATTTTTTCCGCCCGGCTCCGGGCAACGGCTTCCGCCATTTTGGGCGTGACCTCCCCCAGCAGCGAATCCGCCGCAAGAATACCCACCGGCCCGGCGATGATATCGGCGTCCGCACAGCAGACCGCAACCGGGTTTTCCCCTGTCGCCGCCAGTTCCGCCCCGGCTTTTAACATAGCGGCGGTGGCGGCGCCGTTGGTCCCCACCGCGACCAGTTCGTCCCCAGGGAATGCCTGGCGGAACCGTTCGACCAGCGCGGCGCCGATCTTTCCGCCTTGGCCGTCGATCACAACAATCTTCATGCCTTTCCAGCGTCCTTTCCGTTTTGCTCCGCTTTATTGTAGCACGGACCGGGCGGTGTTGCAACGCGGAAAAAAAGCAAACGGGAAGCGCCTTGCATGGCGCTCCCCGCACGGTTATGGCAGCTTGATGATTTGGCCGGTAAAGATATAATAGGGCGGCGCGATATGGTTAAGCGCGGCAAGGGCGGTTACTGTGGTGCGGTTTTTTACCGCGATGCCCCACAGCGTGTCGCCTGTTTTGACCACCACCTGGCGGCTGGACGCGCCGGGCTGGATGCGGAATACCTGGCCCGCGTAGATCAGGTCGGGATTTTTGATCCCGTTGAGCGTGACGATGCTGGCCACGGTGGTGCGGTACCGTGCCGCGATGGCGGCCAGCGTGTCCCCCGCGCGCACCGTGTACAAAACGGTCGACGGCTGGGGCGGCTTTACCCCGGTTACCTGGATGGTCAGCTTTTGACCGGTGTAGATCAGGTCGGGGTTTTTGATCTGGTTGAGCTTTACAATGCTGGCCACAGTGGTGTGGTACCGTGCCGCGATGGAGGACAAGGTATCCCCGGTGCGCACCGTGTAAACCACGGTGTACGAGCCGGTGCCCGGATCCAAATCCACGCACAGCAGCAGCTTCTGTCCGGTAAAAATCAGGTCGGGATTGGGCAGCTTGTTCAGCTGGGCGATTTCTGCCGCGGTGGTGTGGTATTGCGCCGCGATGGAGGACAGGGTATCCCCGGTGCGCACCGTGTAGGTAACGATGGTGCAGCCGCTGGGATCCGGCTCGCCGGGATCGGGCAGTTCGCCGGATTGGGGATCGAAAATACCGTCTGTAAACCGGTTTAAATCCACCTCGCCGGAGATACCGGGAACCCGGCCTTGGCTGCTGTACTGGAATCCGGACCAGCTGCTCCAGACCTTGTTGTCCGCAGGCTGGGACGCGCCCCATTGGGCCACCCAAAGGGGATAGGCCGCCAAATCTTTGGTGTATACGTTGGCTGCCATATAGGTGTCGGTATACACCGCGGGTGTGCGTCCGGTTAAGGCTTCAAGCTCCCGCAAGAACGCCAGCGCGATTTGGTTGATCTCCGGATTGGTTAAGCCGCGCAGGTACTCAAAGTCCATGGCAAGGCGGCAGTCCGGCGCCGTCCCTTTGACCACCGAAGCAAAAAAATGGGCTTCCTGGCGGGCTTGGTCCGCGTTAGAGGCGGTCACATAATGATAGAACCCCACCTTCAGCCCCTGGGCCTTGGCATTTTCGTAGTTTTGCCGGAACATGGGGTCGGTGTAATCGCCGCCCAGGCTGGACCGGATATATACCACCTGGATGCCCGCGCTCTTGACGGCGGCGAAATCGATTTTTCCCTGCCATTGGCTTACGTCAATACCCTGGTAGATGGTCCCGCCGGAGGGCGGCAGCGCCATCGCCATGGGTATGCTGAATAGGAGCAAAAGCGCCGCCAGCAGGAAAGCGGTGGCTTTTGCCCATCTTTTTTTGTGTTTCGTGGCAAACCTTCCTTTCCGGCCCGGCTGTTGCCGGGCCCCCGTATAATGCGGGAGCGTAACCCCCCGCATCATACTATGCGGCAAAAGGCTGCAATGACAAAACACAGCAAGGGCCGGAGGACAGCCCCCCGGCCCTTGTGGATCAAAAAGAATCAGCGGTCTGCTGTTTTCCCTTGGATCTGTAACAGCTGGTCCATGCGAGGAAGTAAACATTATTGATCTAGCCTTGATGTGATGGCAAAGATCTTTCAGCAGTTATCCGATTCATTTCAAAAACAAGAACAAAGTATTGACTTTTTTAAAGAAAAGACTTATTATGAATACACCTAATTAAACGCATTTACTTCACCTAATCGGAATCACCATTTTCGGCAACTTCAGTAAGGCTGATAATCGTATTGATGCTGCTTTCCAGTTGTTTCACCGAATAGGACAATTCAACGAGTTTTTCATGGAGGTCGGGCGTTACAGCATAATGCGGATTATCCGCTTTGCCAAAAAGGTAATCGCGGGAAATGTTGAGCCGGTCCGCGACTCGTTCCACAGCACGCCAAGAAGGGTTACTCCCAGTTTTTATCTTGCCGAGATAGCCACGCGCAAAACCAAGATCCTTTTCGAGTTGAGATACGGTAATACCAGCCAGTTTACACGCTGTTGCAATTCTTGTATATAGCTCCCTATTGGAAATCATGCTGATCACTTCCCCTGCAAGTAAGAGAGGAAATAACGCCAAAAAACCGCAATACAACAGATTGCGTCGTCTTTTCTGGCGGCTATTTCTCTCTTTTATTTGAGGTAGGCGCCCTGCACTCTGCAAAAGCAACGGGCGCCTACCACCCAATCATCCCTGTAGTTATCTACAGTTAAAAATATTATAGACCCATTTAACAGGAAAAACAATCAACATCATCTTAAAATTGGCTTTGATGTTATTTTTTATCCATCTTTGGACAAGCAACTGGTCAGAATCAGAAATGGACACTTAGGATTCCTGCTTGTTTTCCTTTGCCTTTAAGGCGCGCAGGTCGCACAACGCCTGCACGCCCTCGCCCAACGCGTACAGTACCACGCCAGCCACCGCGCCGGTCAGGATGGTGGAAATCACGTCCCCTTTGGCAATGTCCGGTTCCGCCGAGGCGATGAATTCGTTGATGACCATCACAACCCCGCGCAGCACGCCGACCAGCGCTATGGCGATTCCCATGATCTTGGCCGCCACGGCGGCGTTGCTGCGCTCCAGCCGGTCGTCGGTTTTCACGCGGGAGCGGCGGGTGATGTCTGTGCTGGAAAAATCCAGAATCAGCGAGATCAGCAGCGCGCCCGCCACCGTCAGAATGGTCTCCGGCACCATGTAGGTGGCATTGTAGGCAAGGGCGTAGCCCAGGGGGGAGTAGCCTTCCCAGGCCCAGATATACCAGACGAAATAACCGGAAACACAGTGGCACAAATAGCGCAGCGCGCAGGCGAGCAGCCCGCCGCCGGCCAGCGCAAGGCCCTGGTTTTTAATCCGGTCCCGGAAAATGCCGCCAAGGCCCAAAACGCCGAAGGCGATCAGGTAGTCGAACAGCACGATGACAGCCACGGCGACGCCCGACGTGCCGTACTTCAGGTTGCCCATGCCGAGCAGCATTTGGAACACGCCGTACACCCCGCCGGTAAACAAGCCCCAGCGCAGGCCGTACCGGTAGGCGATAATCAGGACCGGCAGCATGCTGAAAGCAGTGACCGTACCGCCGAACGGCAGGTTGACGATTTGAATTTCGCTGAGCACGGTAGCCAGCGCGATCATAATCGCGCTTTCGGTCAACCGCAGGATGTTGTTTCGCTTTTGTTGCATAAAGACCCCTCTTTTCTTAATCTTTGGACAAAAAAAACACCATGCGGCGGGCTACCACAAGGCGTTCCTATTCAAGGTTCCTACGCTGGCATTACCCAGATCAGGTTCTAGGGTTCGGAGAAGCCTCCATCTCAGCCGGCCCGCTATGGCCAGCACCCCTTGGTGTTTTATTGTCGAACAACAGTGTAAACGAAAAGCGGCTCCCTGTCAAGCGTATAACCGCCATTAAGCGCGAAAAAGAAAGAGATCACGAAAAAACACGAATTTTTTTGCGAAAACCGACAAAAGATTTCGGAATTTTTGCAAGAAATGAACAACCAATGTTTGGAAAAACTGTTATTCATCACTATTGTAAATAAATAGAAATCGTTTAAAATAGAAATTATGAATTAGCTGGACTTAAAATGGCGTCTCGCTTGATTAAAACCGGTCTCCCGGCGGTATAAAGGCGCGCCAAACATACCCCGGTCTGTGCTGCGCGTTTTCAGCTGCGGGGCGTAACATCCTCAATTTGGATTTCGCCGTTTGCCGCCTCGAATTCCGCAATACATTTTTTCACGAGGTGCTCCAGTTGCTTGTTGACGGATCTGCCTTCGTAGTCCGCCACATAGGCCAGCTTGTTCAGCAAAAGGCGGTTTACCCGGAAGGTGTACCGCGGAAGCGGATCGCTCATATCTCTTACTCCTGATGCTCAAGGTTAGAATTTGACGTCATTATAACGTCTTACAGAGGCGAATGGGGGTGATGACGAATTTTTGACGCAGAATATCTGTAAAATTATTACCTTTTTGTGCAGGATTATTCACGTGAGGAATAATCACAGTCCGAGGTCAACGAGAATGCTTGCTAGCGGGCAACATGTCTTTTTTATCGGTTCTGCCGGTTAAATAATCTAGGTTAACCTGATAATGGTCCGCCAGCCGGAACAGGACGTCAATGGGAGGATGGATTCGGCCGTTCTCGTAATCCGAATAGGTGCTTTGCGTAATATTCAGGATATCCGCAACGGTTTTCTGGGTCAGATCAGAATCCTCTCGCAGACTACGGATTCGCTGCTGCAATCCTTCCTGTGGTTGCATCGGTTCTTTCATAGCATCACCTCCCCTGGCAAGGTTTGGATGATCTTATGATAATATTTGGAACCGTATTGTGTTGACATATATGGGTGTTACCCATATAATTAGTAATTATTGGTTGAACGGTGGGGAAAGTCCAGGAAAATGGGGGTCATTACCATGAAAAAATATACCGTTTCTTTGGAGGATGGTATTGCGGAATTCTATGAGGATGTAGCGCGGCTGTCGAAAACAACGCCCGAAAGCGTGATGGCGGACACCTTGAGCGAGGTGCTGAGCGACACGCTGAAAAAGATGCTTTGGGATAACGAGTGGGAGCAGCGGAACGATTTGCCGGGCGAGCATTCCCGGCAGTACAATTAAACGTTAAAAAAGAAAATGCAAAAGGGCGGAAAGTCTGCAGACTTTCCGCCCTTTCTTGTGGTGAAACGATGAAGTTAGGGTTGTTCCGCGCCGTTGGATGTGGTGCCGTCCTTGGCGCCGATGGCGAACATCAGGTCCCCGCCGCCGTAATAGGTGGGCATTTTGCCGTCCCATTTATTGATGAACTCCAGGTAGATAATCTGGTCGGTGACCTCTTGGTTTTTCAGCTTCATGGCTTCCGCCTCGCCCTGGGCTTTGGCAACGGTCTGCTCGACCTCGGTTTTGACGCGGTCCAGGTCATATTTCGCTTTCAAGGCGTTCTGTTCGGCAATCTGTTTTTCCTCAATCGCCTTATTAAACGCCTCGCTGAATTCGAAGTTTACCACGTTAAAGCTGTCCACAAAGATGTATTTATCGTTGAGCTTATCCTGGAGGAACTCCTTCATTTTTTGGGAGACTTCCGCCCGCTTGACGATCAATTCCTCCGCCGTGTACTGGGAGGTGACGGCTTTAATGCTTTCGGAAATCGCGGGGCTGATAACCGTGGTTTCGTAGTTGGCGCCCAGGTTTTTAAAAAGCTGGTCCACCTGTGCGCTGTCCACCTTATAGTTGACGGCGATGGTGCTGGTGACGGTCTGCAGATCCTTGCTGGCCGAGGAATTGTCGGTGGATTCGAACTTCCTCAGCCGCACGTCCATGGCTTGTACCGACTGGACAAAGGGGATTTTAAAGCTCATGCCCTCATCCAGTATCCGGCCGCTGACGGCGCCCATGTTCAGCAGCACGCCCTTGCTGCCCGCCGGGACCACCACGATAGCCGACCCGATCAGGATTGCGGCCACCAGGACGATGACCACGGTGATGACGATGGTCTTGATTTTTTTGTTGCTCATGGTTGTATTCATTGTAAAACCCTCCATACGGTCTCGTGTTCATTTCCTCCGGGTTGGGGCTTTCGGTGCCAACCCTCACAAATAGCATACCATATCAGGACTCGGAAATCAAATATCCCGCTTTTGGAACGTGAAGAAGCCAACGAATAAAAACAGCGCCAAATACAGCGCCATGACGACGGCGGTGAACAGCAGGCCGGTGCCCTCGATTACCGTACCGGTGGTAAAATAAGAGCTGATATCCATGTTTACAAAAATGGTGTATTTCACCCATCTCTGCCCCAGCAGCGCCAGCACGTTGACGATGTTGCCGCCCACCAGGGTGATCAGCATGGAAACGCCCACCGCCACGGCGCGGGACCGGATCAAACAGGACAGCATAAACGCCAG
>CABQAC010000119.1 GCA_902462035.1 uncultured Eubacteriales bacterium | reverse complement strand
TATTATTTGCAGTACTGGTGCCATTTCCGCGCCGAATGGGGCGGCGTGCGGCTGTTCGACCTGGTCCGGCCCCCGCTGCTGGTGGATTTAAAGGATCCCACCCGGATGGAAGCGGCTTTTGCGGCGCTCACACGCCAATTCGCCGCCACGGGAATCGCCGCGCCGCTGCGGGTCAAAGCCGCCATGCTGGAGGTTTTGTCCCTTTACCTGGAGGAAACCGCGGGCCGTATCTCCTACGGAAGCGGCCAAACGGCGGATGCCGTTCACCGTATCAGCGCCTATATTGCCGCCCACTTGAGCGAAAAGATCACTCTGGACCAGCTGGCGGAACAATTGCATTTCCACCCCAATTACCTGGTCTCTTTTTTTAACCACGCCTTTGGCATGCCGCCCTTGCGGTATGTAACCAAAATGCGGATCGAGCGGGCCGGTACCATGCTGAAGACCACCGGCTTGTCCATTGCGGAGATTGCCGCGGCTACCGGCTACCGGGATGTGTTTCACTTTTCCCACCGGTTTAAGGAGCAAACCGGGTATTCCCCCAGCGATTACCGCAGATTATAACTAAAAAAGGAGAATGGCTTATGCTTTGGGAATTTACCCTTCGTACCGGGCGGCAGGGGTTTTACGATATCACGCCCCAGGTCCGGCAGGCGCTGGAAGCCTCTGGCGCGGACAGCGGCGCCTGCTTGGTTTACTGCCCCCATACCACCGCGGGGATCACCATCAACGAAAATGCGGACCCCGATGTAGTGGCCGACCTGTTGTTTGCGCTGGACCGCGCCTTCCCCGAGCACCGGGAGTACCGCCATGTCGAGGGGAACTCGGCCGCCCACCTAAAATCCAGCTGTATGGGATGCAGCGCGATGGTGCCGGTGGAACAGGGCAAGCTGGCGCTGGGTACCTGGCAGGGGATCTATTTTTGTGAGTTCGACGGCCCCCGCCGCCGGAAATTTACCGTCAAGGTAATGGGATGAAAAGGAGCGGATCAAATTGGACGGAAAAACGCGCGGAAACATCAAGCCCGGCGCGCTGGTGGACATTGTACTGAAAAAGGACCAGCCCACCGGCAGGCTGACCCGCGGTCACGTCAAGCGGATTTTGACCAACAGCCCCACCCATCCCCGCGGCATTAAGGTGATGCTGCAGGAAGGGGACCAGGTGGGCAGGGTACAGCGGATATGGCCCGAAGGCCAGCCGCCGGAGCAAAACAAATAGCGCCGGGGTACCCCGGCGCTATTTGTTTTGCTGTGCCTGGCCCTATTCCCAAAAGTCCGCGATTTCCGCCAGGGACTTGCGCTTTTTGGCGCGCAGGGTTTCGCTTGCCGCGTACCCCATGGCGACCACCAGCCGGACCCGCTTGCCGGAGGGGATGTTCAGCAGTTTTTTGAGCGCCTTTTCCTGGAACCAACCCAAAATACAGGTGGACAGCCCCTGCTCGGTAGCCGCCAGGCACAGGTGGCAGACCGACAGGCCAATATCGATGGGGGCGTACTGCTGGCTTTTGATGACGCCGCCCACCGCGGCGGAAAGGGTGGCCTGTTCTTCCACCACCACCACAAAAGCCGGGCAGTTCGAAGTAAACTTGTTCATCCACCCTCCTTGGGTACACGCCGCCACCTGGGGCGCCAGCGCGGGGTTTGTCACCACGATAAAATGCCACGGCTGGCTGTTGCAGGCCGAAGGGGCCAGCCGTGCCGCCTGCAAACATGCGGTAATCTTCTCTTTTTCCACCGGGCGGCTGTCAAAGTTCCGGCAGCTTTCCCGGCGCTGTACCAAATCAAAAAAATCTTTCATTTCACCGCGCCCTTTCCATGTTGTTTTCAGTGCTATCAAGGGGAGTTTACGCCAAACCCTTGGGTGCGTCAAGCCAAACGGCAAAAGTCCATGGCGTCATAGCCCCGCTTTAACATCATCATACCACAAATACGCCCCCGTGGCATAACAATCGAGGCGAAAATCCGCGATCCGGTAATTATTGTAATGATAAACGCCATAAAAACCAAACGCCAAAAAAGGCTGGAATAAATTGTGTGATTTTTACACACGTTGTTTTTAAGCGGCGATGAATTGTGTCGCAGCCAAAGACCCAAAGCACGCGGAAAGGGGCACCGGTGGGACTGGAATAAAATGGAGAAACGAAGATATGTGATTATAAATCCCAGAATCCCAGCGTTATGATCAAGCGGGGATACCTTTTGACCCACAGCCAATATGTGACCATAAAACACAATCCCCCAAGGGAACACTTGTTCTCTTGGGGGATTGGTATGCCATTCGGGAAAAGACCACAAGTTATCTTTGCTGTGTGATTTTAAATCACAATAAAGACATCATAAAACAGATTAGGCGCTATAGGTAGTAGAATAAGCGGTCGTAATCGGTTCCTGCAGCGTGCCGGCAATGTTGCGCACTTCCACCGTCACCTTGCAGCGGTAGCTGCCGCCGGTCGAGATGTAATCCGGAACCGGAACAGAAATTGTGGCAGGGCCGTGCACGGTGCTATTTTCCGATTTCATGTCCATCCAGTCGTTACTTACCAGCTTTTGGACGGTGGTGGTAACCGTGTAGTAGTAGGTTGCCCTTGCGTTCGCTGTTCCAGTAAAGCACAGGAGCCCGTTGCTTTGCCGGGATACGGTAGCGGTAACAGCCCCAAGATTAGCCGAATAAGGGGTGATGGATTCGCCGTACGCCACCAGCAGACCATGCTCGGTTTGGGTCTGGCCGACCACCATGGTTTTGGATTCCTGGGCCGAAACCGGCACACACAGCGCCGCGCAGGCAAGGACCACTGCCAGCGTCAGGCAAAGGAGTCTTTTGCATTTCTTCATTTGTTTTGTCCGCCTTTCTTGTTTGGATATATCAAACCGCGACATTTGCCGCAATTTGTCGGAAAAATAACCGGCAAACAGCCGGTTGGTATTCCCAACCGGCTGCGTAACCGTCATGCGCGTATTACGGATCTGATTTTACATGATGGGCCAATTCCAGCATAACTTCGGGGCTTTCCGTGCCTTCAATCACATAACTGACCTTGCCATTCGACCAATATACCGTTATGTAACCGTTGTTTTCTTTCAAAAGGATCCCTTCACAATCATGGATCATGACCTTTTCAACGACCGAGCTTTCATAATCCAAAGACACCCTGTCTTGTATCGCAAGTACCTGGAACGACAGCTGGTCCCCGGCGGGTGTGCGATAGGATATGACTTCCGACGCGCAGGGGATGGTGACATGCCGGCTGACTTCTTCGTACCCTTCCGGCAGCAGTTCGGTGGGAACCCAATTGAAGGATTGTTGCCATACTGCGTCAGAAGCGTGGGGCTGCTGCGGTAACGGCATTGGCGTTTCCCCCGTTAAATCGAACGGTCCGTCCTCGCCGTTTTGGAAGCCGACGCTCGCCCGTCCGGTTTGGCTCCATTCATAAATTACGCTAAACACCTTGTTGCGGGCGGCTTCCACCGTGACCATGGTGATGGAGAACAGCACCACAATAACGAGAACCACCACCGCCGCCGCGTTAAGCAGCCGTTTGGCGGTCCGCCGCGCGGCCTTGCCATGGATGGAAAAAGAGGAACGGCGCAGCGCCTTGCGCAAGGTTGCTTGGGCCTCCAGCGGAATGGCGCCAAATTCTTTGTTCAGCCGTTCGCTTTCCGCCAGGTATTCGCGTCCGATCTGCTCGGCGTAACTGCTAACAGCCATCCGAACCAACAAATCGTCAAATTCGTCCATCAGCCCCTTTTGGGACATCACGTTAACGTCAGACATTGGCGCTCTCCTCCTTCCGGATCAGCTCTAGCGCCCGTCGGCGCGCCCGGCTCAGTGCGGTTCGGACAATCTCCGCCTTCATCCCCATCAAACTGCCGATTTCGCGGTCGGTTTTATCCATAAAATACTTATACATTAAAAGTTCCCGGTCGCGGTCCGGCAACTGCCGAATGGCGCGATACAATTCCTCGTACTTAATCTTATGAAAAAATAAGTGGGAAGGGTTGGCGTCCATATCCGCCGCCATATCGATGGCTTGTTCATTGTCGCCCTGGTACCCCACGCGGTTTTCCACCTGTTTGCGCCGGCGCCGGTTGATGGTTATGCTTTTAACGGTCATCAACGAATATGTGATAACCGCCGGTTGACTCATGGAACGCAGCACGCGGACCTTTTCGATCAGCTTGACCAGCGCGTCCTGGACCATATCGTCCGCCGCGGTTCCCGCGCCGAATTTCAGCGCCACCTGCTTCATCAAATGGTAATGGTCCTTGTACAACCTTGTGATAAACTCGCGGTCGCCGTCGTCCTCGATGGCGGAAATGACTAAGGGAAGCATTCCGATTCCTCCGTGTGTAACCGCATCTGCCTTCCGCGAACCTTCCTTTCCACAGCGGAAAGAGCCGTACCGGCCTCGCCAACGCGCTTACGTGAATGAGATACACGTATTTCTTTAAAAAGTATAACAGACCATAATTTGGTTTGCAAGATATGATTTTCCATAATCTGTTCTGCAAACAGACCATTTTTTGATAATAATTACCAAATGTGCCCATAAAGCATGATAATTTTGCACGATTCGCTCCGATTTGTCATTTCGTCTGCTGCAATTGATCTTCTTTGGCCAAGCGAATCAGACTATTTCGCGCCCGTTCCACCATTTTTCGCACGCTGTCCGGCTTCACGCCGAATTTCCGCGCGATTTCCCGGTCGGTAAGGCCCAAATAATATTTAAACATCAGCAGGTCGCGCTCCCGGGCCTTCAGCCGTTTCATCAATTCGCCCAAGTGCTGGTACTCCATTTTGGCAAACAGCTTTGGCAGCGGGTCGCTGCTCGAATCCTGCAAAAAGGCCAAAAGCCGTTCGTTGTTCCCCTCGTAAAAATTGGTTCCCTCCGCCTTGTATCTGCGGCACCAGTCCAGGCCGGCGGTTTTCACCGTCAGCGCAACATAAGCCGCCACCGCCTCCGGGTCCATCTTCCGCAGTTTTGCGGTATGGGGAATCAGGCGCACAACAGCGTCCTGCACAATGTCTTCCCCGTTGGATTTGTCAAACCCCAGGGCGATTTTCTGCATCAGCCGGTAATACCGATTGTACAGGCTGGTTAGGTACGCGCGGTCGTCGTCGTCCGCAATCGTCAATAAGACAAGTGGCAACATAAATTACGTTCCCCAAGCTGTATTTCCATTGATGTCAAAAGATGTCGTCGGTTAATTATAGCATCAAAAAAGGAAGTTGAAAACAGATTGTAAAAAAACAGTATTTTTGTCGTAAAATTAGGGGAATGGCTTCCTGGGCTGGCGGCCGCCGTTTGTTGACAGGTTTCGGCCGCCGTGGTATACTTTTTTTATTGGCCGGCCGAAGCCGGCATGGAATTGCTTGATACCTGCAGACTGCGAATGAATGAGAACGGCGCCATGAAGGCGTTTTCCCCCAGGCCCACACAAGAGGGGGGAAGATGCTTCATGGCGTTTTTTTGCGCCTGCCGCGTCGGCGTTCCAAGAGGAAAGGATGAGAGTTTGAAGATGGAACGAACTGCAAAACTGAGCGGTACCCGCCGGTTGGTAGTGGCCGCGTTTTTCCTGGCGTTGGGCCTGCTTTTGCCCTTTTTAACCGCCCAGGTGCCGGAAATCGGCAGTAAGCTGCTGCCCATGCACATTCCGGTGCTGCTGTGCGGCTTTGTGTGCGGCTGGCCCTACGGCCTGGCGGTGGGGGCGGTCCTGCCCCTGTTCCGCAGCCTGCTGTTCGGCATGCCGCCCCTGTTCCCCACAGCGGTAGCCATGTGCGTTGAACTGGCGGTTTACGGCCTGATGACCGGCCTGCTCCGGGACCTGCTGCCCCGCCGCCCGGTCATGTTGTATGCCAACCTGGCGCTTTCCATGCTGGCGGGCCGCGCTGTCTGGGGCGTGGCGAGCATCGGGCTGTACGCTATCGCGGGCAACCCCTTTACCTGGCAGATTTTTGCCGCTGGAGCCTTTGTCAATGCGCTGCCCGGCATTGTGCTCCAACTGGTTATCATCCCGCCCTTGGTCCTGGCGCTGGACCGGGTCGTATCCTACCGCCATGACTGAGCCGGGCGGCCTGCGCGCCATCCTAAACCTGCACGGGGCCCGTTACCCGCTGATGCAGCCCCAGGACGCGGCCAAGCTGGTTTACCAAAACGAGTGCGGCGCCGGTCACCTGGTTCGGGACGAAAACGAAAGCTTATCGTTATTGCGCCGGGAATGGGGGCAAGCGCCGGCTGATGCCCCATTGTTTGAAGAACTGGGCAACGGCCTTTGCAGAATGCACCTGGGGCCTTTATCCTCTTCCGGGCTGTCGGTCCAAACCGCCAACCGGCTGTTTTTATCCGGCGCGTCCCATTCCAGGGGGACGGCGGAAGGGCTGGCCCAAAAGCTGCAAATACTGCCCGCCTGCTGCGGCCGGGGGGGCCTGCCTTTCGGCGGGGAAGCGATGCGCGCTTACCTGCGGCAATACCAGGCCGAAGGCATGCCGATGGTCCGCCACAGCGAAGCGTTCCGGCGCGCTTACCGCCCGGCCTACCGGGTGGTGGAGCAAGCGTGCCGCCTGTATTTCCCCTTTTTCGTGGCGGTGGATCAATTGCTGCGCGCGCGGCAGACCGTGACCGTGGCCATCGACGGCAATAGCGGCGCGGGCAAAAGCAGTTTGGCAAACCTTGCGGCGGAAATATATGGCTGCGCCGTATACCATATGGACGATTATTTCCTGACTCCGGCGCTCCGCACGGCGGAACGCCTG
>CABQAC010000118.1 GCA_902462035.1 uncultured Eubacteriales bacterium | reverse complement strand
TTGACATGGCGTTTCCTCCCATACTTATCAAAATATGAAATCAATATAACATAACTCCACAATATAGTCAACTATAGGATAAATATAATGAGTTCTTTTTTGCCATACTCCCACTATAAAATGGATCATGGAAGGATATGGTGGGGATGATAAATTTAAAAGCGATAGGAAAGCGCATTCAGGATCTGCGCAAAAACAAAAAACTCACGCAGAAGAATATTGCTGATGCTGTGAACGTCACTGAAAAATATATTTCGAACATTGAAAACGGACATTCTATCAGTTCATGGACGGTACTGCTCGGAATCGCCAATGTTCTGGACGCAAGTATTGACTATATTCTCGGTGATGAATTGAACTATAATAAAATTTATCATCCCCAAGGCGAACATTATAATCGTCTGATGAACGAAATAAGTTATTTTGATGAAGATGAATGTGCTGACCTTGCCGACTACGTCGTCTTTATGAGAAAACAGCGCAACAACAGAATGGAATAAACCCCCAAGGCCGCAGCGAAAGCTGCGGCCTTGCTTTGTTTTGTTCCCTTGCGGCCCTGCGCGCCCCGCGGAACAAATAAACAAAACGCGTCCGCCCATTTTTTATAAGGCGGTAAAAAAATCCCCGCCATTCGGCGGGGATTCGTTTTAAGTTGCCTTTTTCAGTTGCTGTATTTCTTGCGAATGCTCCGCCACAACCGTTTCCAGCGTGCGCACGCGGGACTGCAGCCCGTCTATTTCCTCCGCCCGCGGCATACTTGCCATAATACCCCGGTGCCCTTCCGCCAGCAGCTGAATCTGCCGCGGCAGTTCGTGTTCCAGCAGCACCTCCACCCGTTCGGTGCGTTCGTCGATTCCATCCAGACGGACTTCGATCTTGTCAAACCGTTCGTCCATTCCATCCAGGCGGGTCTCGATCTTGTCAAACCGCTCGTCCACACCGTCCAGGCGGACCTCGATCTTGTCAAACCGCTCGTCCACACCATCCAGGCGGGTCTCGATCTTGTCAAACCGTTCGTCCACACCATCCAGGCGGGTCTCGATCTTGTCAAACCGCTCGTCCATCCCGTCCAGACGGACTTCGATCTTGTCAAACCGCCCGTCCATCCCGTCCAGGCGGACTTCGATCTTGTCAAACTGCTCGTCCATCCCGTCCAGGCGCTCGTCGATTCCGTCCAGGCGGCCGTCGATTCCGTCCAGGCGGCCGTCGATCGTGTCCAAGCGGTTATGTATCGGCGTTAATGCGAAATCCAGCTTAACATCCATCAATTGCGCTATGGCTTGTAAATCTTTCTGGTCCAGCATCGTCATCACCCCGTTTGCTTTTTAGTATACCTTGCCAAATTGGGCCTGGCAAGGGGTTTTTTATTCTTTTTTCGTGATAAATACACACATCACGGGGCAATGACATGCCGCCCGCGTTCCATAAGCAATCAAAGCGCAAAAAAGGATCCGCCGCGAACACCGCGGCGGATCCTTCCCTTCAACGGGTAAACGCGCTTTACCCGCGGCTGCTAAGAATTTCTTTTTCGTACGCGCGCACGTCCTGCATCCACGCTTGCTTGACCGGCACGTTGTTCTGCTCGCAAATGTAATCCCACACGTCGCCGAAGGGATACGATTTCAATTCCTCCTGCATCACCATCAGGTCGGTAAAATCCGCTTCATCCTGCATCTTCTTCAGCGTATCGTGGGGCATCAGCAAAGCGTACAGCAGCGCCTTTTGCATGTTGCGGGTGCCCACCACCCACGCGGCGATGCGGTTGATGCTGGCGTCAAAATAATCCAGCCCGATCAGCACGCGGTCCAGCGCGCCGCAGCGGACAATTTCCTTGGCGATTTCCTTAAGCTCCTCGTCGAACAGCACCACGTGGTCGCTGTCCCAGCGGATGGGACGGGTCACGTGCAGCGCCAGTTTGTCCGAAAACAGCAGCATCGCGGGAATTTTATCCGACACCACCTCGGTGGGGTGGTAATGGCCGTTGTCCAGCAGGCACAAAATATTGTTCTTGGCCGCATAGTTCATGTAAAACTCGTGGGAACCCACGGTAAACGCTTCCACGCCGATGCCGAACACCTTGGATTCCACCGCGTCCAGCACGTAGTTTTTGTCCATCGGCTCCGCCAAAATTCTGTCCAGCGAATCCTTCAGGCGGGCGCGGGGGCCGATGCGGTCGGCGGGGATATCCTTGTAGCCGTCGGGAATCCAGATATTGTTCAGGCAGGGGGTGCCCAGTTCCTTGCCGATATAAGCGGCGATGCGGCGGCAGGCGATGCCGTGTTCCACCCAATAGCTGCGGATTTTGTCGTCCGGGTGGGATAAAGTCAAATTATCGCCGGCCATGGGGTGGGAGAAAAAGGTGGGGTTAAAATCGATGCCCAGCCCCCGCTCTTTGGCGAAGTCGATCCACTTCTGGAAATGTTTCGGCTCCAGCTTGTTGCGCTCCACTTTTTCGCCGCCGGTCACGGCGTAAATGGCGTGCAGATTGATGCGGTGCTTGCCGGGAATCAGGGACAGGGCCTTGTCGAAATCGGCCATCAGCTCCTCGGGGGTGCGGGCCTTGCCCGGGTAATTGCCTGTGGCGGAAATTCCGCCGCTCAGCGCGCCGGAATTTTCAAACCCGCACACATCGTCCCCCTGCCAGCAATGGATGGAGATGGGGGTGGCAAGCACCTTCTCGACGGCTTTGTCGGTATCCACGCCGATCTTCTGGTACATTTCCTTGGCGGCTTGGTACCGCTCCTGAATGGTCATCATAAATCCTTCCTTTCTTCATAACGCTTTATGGCTGCCGGGCCGAAGCCCGTTTGTGTTTTGTTACACCCGGCGGATGTCGAACGACGACGCCACCGCGGCGCGGGCATCCTCCAGGGTGGCAAACTCCCCGGCCTTCAGCATTTGGGCCAGCAGGTTTCCCAAAGCGGTGGCCTCGGTGGGGCCGGCGTACACCTCTTTGCAGGTGTACCGGGCGGTCAGTTTGTTTAAGTATTCGTCCTTGGTGCCGCCGCCCACAATATGCAGCCGGCGGTAGGTGCGGCCGGTGGTCTCCTCCAGCTCGCGAACCGTCTCGCCATAGCTTTTCGCCAGGCTGTTGTACACGCAGGCCATCAATTCTCCCACGCCGCCCGGCACGGGCTGGCCGGTCTTCCGGCAGTAATCCTTTACCGCCCCGATCATGCTGTCCGGCGCCAGGAAACTGTCGTCGTTAACATCGATGCGCGCGGTAAAAGCATCCGCTTCCACCGCCAAATCGCACAGCTGGTCAAAGGTGTACTGGTTGTTCAGTTCCCGTTTGATGGATTGGATAATCCACAGCCCCATGATATTTTTCAGGAACCGGTAGCGGTAATCGTAGCCGCCCTCGTTGGTAAAATTTTTGGCGCGGCTTTGCTCCGTACAGTCGGGGGTCATGCGCTCCACACCCATCAGCGACCAGGTGCCGGAGCTTAAGTAAATGTAATCGTCGTCGTTGGCCGGCACCGCCAGCACGGCGGATCCGGTGTCGTGGGTGGCGGGCAGCACCACTTCGCAGTCGTAGCCCACCTCGCTGCGGATTTCCTCCCGCAGCATGCCCACCGTGGTTTTGGGCAGGCAAAGGTCGCCGAACAGGTTGGTGGGCAGGCCCAGCCGGGCGATCAGGTCAAAGTCCCAGGTCCGGGATTCGGCGCCCACCAATTGGGTGGTGGTGGCGTTGGTGTATTCGTTCTTCTTCACGCCGGTCAGCAGGAAGTTGAAATACTCCGGCACCATCAAAAAGGCGGCGGCTTCCTCCAGCTGTTCCGGGTGCTCGCGCTTGACCGCCGCCAGCTGGTAAATGGTATTGAACATTTGTTTTTGGATGCCGGTGCGGCCATATAAATCCTGAACAGAAATTATTTGGGCCACTTTTTCGTCCATCCCTTTGGTGCGGCCGTCGCGGTAGGCCACCGTGTCGCCCAGCACCCGGTCCTGGCCGTCCAGCAGCACAAAGTCCACCGCCCAGGTGTCGATTCCCATGCTCGCGGGGATTCTGCCCGCGGTTTTACACGCCTTCATGCCCGCTACAATTTCGCGGAACAGGTGGTCCAGGTTCCAGCACAAGCGGCCGTTTCTTTCCTCCAGCTTGTTCTCGAACCGGTACATTTCCCGAAGCGTGATCTTGCCGTTTTGCACGCTTCCCAGAATGTGGCGGCCGCTGGACGCGCCGATGTCTACCGCCAGGTAATCGTTTGCCATAATCCTGTAATACCTCCTTTTGCTTGCCCGTTTCCATTGGCTTTATTATACAAGCTATTGCCCGGTAATAGAAGGACCTGGTTTGATTAAACCACCGTCCTTATTTTCCAAACCGGCCCGGTGTTCCTCCCGGTATTCCCGGGGGCTTGCGCCGTAGCTTTCCCGGAATACGCGGTAAAAATAGCTGGTATTGTCGTACCCGACCGCGGCGATGACGTCCGCCACCGGCAGCATGGTGCGCCGCAGCAGGTCGGCCGCTTTGCGCAGCCGCTCCCGCTGCAAAAGCTCCTTAAAGGTCGCCCCGGTGGCCGCGCGCACCAGTTTGCTGTACCGCGACAGCGACTGGCCATGGCGGGCGGCTAGGGCCGAAAGGCTCGCGTCCTTGTAATGCGCCTCCACCTCCCCCAGGGCATCCATGACCAAAAGGTTGTCGAACGCGCCGCCGCTGCCCTGCTCGATTTTATCGGTATGGTCCAGCAGCTGCAAAAAAAGCAGCCCCATGGTAATTTGGTTGATCTTGCGGCTGTCCCCCCGCCGCCCGGCAATGGACCAGACCATATTTTCCACCAGGTTCTGCACCGGCAGCACCTGCGCCACCTTAAAGTACAGGTAGGGCGCCTCCCCCGGCTGGCGGCGCAGGGATTCGATTAAAAAGGAACTTAACACATTGCGGTCCTCCAGCATGTGGAAGGCCACATCAAAAAATTCCGGCAGCACAATAAAGTTGACCGCCAAATCCTCCCGCCCGGCGGGTTCGATCTCGTGCCAGGCGTGCTGGTTTAAAAACAGCAGATCCCCGGCCTGAAGCGTGACCTTGTCTTTGTTGTTGATCAAGTGGGTGGTATGCCCGGCGCACATGTAAATGATCTCGATATAATTATGGCGGTGGCGGGGAAACCGCGCAAACCGGGTATGGGGGCGGATGTCGATTAGCTCCCCCCGGCTGAGCATCTTGCCGCTGTCCACGGTAAAGTCCGCCGCGCTGGTGTACAGCGTGCGCTCCACCGTTCCCTGCCCCGCTAAAATCCGCTGTTCCTCCGGCGTGATTTTTTCAAGCATTTCCATCAGCTCTTTGCGCACCGGCCCACCCCCTTTCTTTCCTCCATTATAAAAGGATGGGGCATGATTTGCAATTGAATTTGCACGCGGGAAGGTCTATAATGGGTTGCATCGAAAACGCATCGGAACAAGGGGGACCGCCTATGCTTCAGGCTTGGGACGAATCGATTCTGCAATGGATCCAGCACACCCTGCGCGGCCCGTTTTTGGACGCCGTGCTGCCGGCAATCACTTTTTTGGGCGACGCCGCGCTGATTTGGATTGCCGCGGCCGTGCTGCTGATGGCCATAAAGACCCAGCGCGCCGCGGGGGCGGCGGTAGCAGTGGCGCTGCTGCTCAGCCTGTTGGTGGGCAATTGCGGCATTAAGCCGCTGGTGGCGCGGCTGCGCCCCTGCGACGTGGATTTGTCCATCACCCTGTTAATCCCCCACCCCGGGGAATTTTCCTTTCCTTCGGGCCACAGCATGTCCTCTTTCGCCGCGGCCACGGCGCTGTTCCTGTACCGCAAAAAATGGGGCGCCGCCGCGCTGGTGCTGGCGGCGCTGATCGGCTTTTCCCGGCTGTACCTGTATGTCCACTACCCCACCGACGTGCTGGCCGGGGCGCTCATTGGGGTGGGGCTGGCCTTTCTCAGCCGCTTTCTTGTGGAGCGGTACCGCAAAAAGCGGGCCGGGGCGCGGCCAAAATCCAACGCTTAAAAAGGACGGCGAAACAAATGGAACGCTTTACCCCCGAATCCCTGCATTTTCTATTCGAAAACCGGCTGCAGAACAGCCGGGCGTGGTACGCCGCCCATAAAGCGGAATACGAAAATCTGGTCCGCGCGCCCTTCCGCGCCCTGGCCGCCGAGCTGGCCCCGCACATGACCGAATTGGATCCCAAAATTCTGACCGACCCCAGCCGGGTGGTCTCCCGGCTGGCGCGGGACGTGCGCTTTGTGCGGGACGGCATGCTGTACCGGGACACGGCCTGGCTGGTTTTCATCCGGGACAAGCATCTGTACCAAGGGCTGCCGGGGTTCTTTTTTCAAATCAGTCCGGAGGAATTCAGCTGGGGCTGCGGGTATTACCAGGCCAGCGCCAAGTCTATGGAGCGGATGCGCGCGCTGATTTTAAAACAGGACCCGGATTTTTACAAGGCCCAAGCCGCGGTAAGCCGCGCGCCCGGCTTTGTGCTGGAAGGGGATTGTTACAAGCGCAGCAAATTCCCCCATGCTTCGGCGGCGCAGCGGGAATACCTGGACCGCAAATCCATCTGTGCCATCCGCCGCTGCACCGACTGGGACTTTTTGTTTTCCAGCCGGGTGGCGTCCACCCTAAAGCGGGATTTTACGGCGCTTGCCGGCTTTTATTTGTTTTTGATGAAGGTAGAGCAGGAGGCCGCGGCGGAAAACAACTGAAGCGCCGCGCCGCTTTCTAGACATTCTTTTAACAGACCCGTTTTTATGGCCTGCCGTCTTTGCCGCGTCAATAAAGGGGCAAAAAAGGGGGGAGGCGCCGCTTA
>CABQAC010000117.1 GCA_902462035.1 uncultured Eubacteriales bacterium | reverse complement strand
CTCGGCCGGAAAACGCCAGCAAGCGGATTGCCGTGCTGCTGCCCGATGGCGGCGACCGTTACCTTTCCACCCCCTTGTTCGCTGAAAGCTGACGCGTGAAAGCAAAAAATGTTTTTGGTATTTAAAAAGACGCAATTTTCCAGAACGTTTTGTATCGATCGATGGCAGAATTTGATCGCAAATAAAAAGGAAGCGGCGCAAAGCGCCTGCCGCGGCGAAAGGATTTGAGCTTTTTTTCCAGTTCCAGCAGGAGTAGGGGGACCAGCGAAAGCCCTGCAACGATCAGCCATTGACCGGCGGAAAGGGCGGCTGTTTTGAAGATGGCCGACAATGCCGGAATGGTGATGACCGATGTTTGAAGCAGCAGGCATACGACAAAGGCCATCGTCATTTTTTTATTGGTGAACAGCCCGATGGAGAATACCGAATGCTCGCTGCGCATGTTGAAGGCGTGGACCAGCTGGGAAAGGCTGAGCACCGCAAAGGCCATGGTCCGGCCCACCGTCACAAGACCCGGCAGGTCGAAAAAGGCGCGGCCGATGGTATAGGCCAGCAGCGCCAGGCTGCCGATCATCATGCCCTCGATCAAAATATTGTACCACATGCCGTCGGCAAACAAGCTCTTTTTGGGGTCGATGGGTTTTTTGTTCATCACGTCCGGGTCGCCGGGCTCCACGCCCAGCGCCAGCGCGGGCAGCGAGTCGGTCACCAGGTTGACCCACAGCAGCTGAATCGCCAACAGGGGGGTAGGCATCCGCAGCAAGAAGGCGACAAAAACGGTCATAATTTCGCCAATATTGCAGGAGAGTAAAAAATGCACGGCTTTTTTGATGTTTGAATAAATACCACGGCCTTCCCGCACCGCTTCCACAATGGTGGCGAAGTTGTCATCGGTCAAAATCATATCTGCGGCGCCCTTGGCCACGTCCGTGCCGCCTTGGCCCATGGCGCAGCCGATGTCGGCAGTTTGCAGGGCAGGGGCGTCGTTGACGCCGTCGCCGGTCATGGCTACCACGGCGCCCCGGGCTTGGAATGCCTTGACGATGCGGACCTTATGTTCGGGAGAGACCCGGGCGAATACCGCGTATTCGTAGATGTGCTCCACCAGTTCCCGCTGGGGAACCGTGTCCAGCTCGGAACCGGTCATGGCTTTGTCGCGGTTGGATAAAATGCCCAAATCCGCTCCGATGGCCTTTGCGGTCACCACGTGGTCGCCGGTGATCATCACTGGTTTGATGCCGGCGCGTTTGCATTTGCGCACCGCTTCCTTGACCTCCGGGCGGGGCGGATCCACCATGCCGATCAATCCCAAAAAAGTCAGTCCGGTCTCGATGGAGGGATCGGCCGCGGGCATGGCGGCACAGTCCCGGTAAGCCACGCCCAGCACCCGCAGCGCCCGTTCCGCCATAGATTGGTTCAGACGCTGGACCGACTGGCGGCTGTCGCCGAATCCGTCCACAAAAGCGGCGCAGCGGCGGATCAGCACATCCGGCGCGCCTTTGGTGATGACGCGGTATTTCCCGTTCGGCAGCCGGTGGATGGTGGACATCAACTTGCGGGTGGAATCAAAGGGAACTTCGCCGACCCGGGGCCACTGGCGTTCCAAATCGGGCTTGCGCTTGCCCTGGCTCGCGGCCGCGGATACGATGGCGCTTTCGGTGGGGTCGCCTTCGGCTTCCCATTTTTCCGGCCCGCCGGACAGGGTGGAATTGTTGCACAGCGCGCCCAGGGATAAAATGTCCGCCGCTTCCAGCGAACCGAGCGGCACCCGGCGGGATGGGGTTGCCACCTCGGTGACCGTCATGCGGTTTTGGGTCAGGGTACCGGTTTTGTCCGAACAGATGACGCTGGCGCTCCCCAGCGTTTCCACAGCGGGCAGCTTGCGGATAATGGCCCGGTTGGAGGCCATTTTGCGCACGCCCAGGGCCAGCACAATGGTTACCACGGCCGGCAGCCCTTCCGGGATGGCCGCCACCGCCAAGCTGACCGAAATCATAAACATTTCCAGCGGCGGAACCGATTGAATCAGCCCCATGACAAAGATAGCAAGGCAGATCAAAAGGGCGGCCACGCCCAATATTTTGCCTGTTTTGGCCAAACGTACCTGCAGCGGCGTGGGGGGCGTTTCGCTCTCCATCAGCATGGAAGCGATTTTCCCCACCTGGGTGCCCATCCCCACGGCGGTCACCACCGCCATGCCGTGGCCGCTGGTGACGCTGCTGGAGGAAAAAACCATATTTTTGCGTTCCGCCACCGGGGTGTCGCTGTTAAAAACCCGGCTCCGATTCCCCGGTCAGGGAGGCTTCCTCCACCTTTAAATTGTCAGCGGAAAGCAGGCGGGCGTCGGCGGGGACAAAATCGCCGGTTTCGAGCAGGATGATATCGCCTACCACCACTTCCTCCGAAGGGATGCGCAGGTGCTTGCCCCCGCGGATAACCCGCGCTTCGGGGGCGGACATTTTCTGCAGCGCCTCGATAGCGTGTTCGGCGCGGTATTCCTGCGCCACGCCGATGACGGCATTGATGACGACGATGATCAGGATGATGACGGGGTCGACAAAATCCGCACTTCTCTCCGCCACCGAGGTGATAAAAGAGATCGCCGCCGCAATGAGCAAAATAACCACCATAAAATCGGAGAATTGCTCTAAAAAACGGCGCAGAAAACCCTTGCCTTTTTTGTGTTCCAGCTGATTGGGGCCGTTTTCCTCCCGGCTGCGGGACACGTCCGCTGGGGACAGGCCGTCCTGCTTTTTTACCGAGAGGCGCCGCAGCGCTTCGTCGGCCGGATAACTGTGCCAGTTCATATTCGTAACCATCCTTTCGCGGAACCGGAATGCCGTGCCTTTTTGCGGCGCTCTTGGAAGGAAGAAGGGGCGCCTTTCATGCAATTCCGTACTCCTCTGTGTTTTTCTGCCCGTTGCCTCTCGCTCATGTTTATGAGGGGATGTCCCTTCTTATGACCGGGTCGGATTGTCAAAATACAAGCCGCCGGCATAGGCTGGAGGGATGGCTTGGCGGCGGGCAAAGAGAAAACAGGGGCGGCGTTTCACGTCCATTGCGCGGAAAGCGGATGGAAGAAAACGCCCATGATGCGCGAAAGGATGCGGCGTTGACATGAGTGTTTTGGGTGTGGTTTTGCTGGCTGTTTCCCTGAGCATGGATGCTTTGGGCATCGGCATTTCTTACGGTATCCGCGGTATCCGAACGCCGATGGTGGCCAAAGTCATCGTTTGTTCCATTTCCATGGCCATCATGGGCCTGTCTATTCTGGTGGGAAATGTGCTGCTGATGGTGTTGAGCCCCATCGCCGCCAAGCTGCTGGGGGTGGGGATGCTCGCTTTGCTGGGTGCTTTCGTCGTCGTCCAGGCGTTTTGGAAAAAGGAGGAGAAACCCCGCAAACCGAAGAAAGAGACCATTTTAAACGTTATGGTCAAATCCCTTGGCATTACGGTTAAAATCATCCGCAACCCGCCCAGCTGTGATTTCGATTCCTCCAAAGTGCTCGACGCCTTCGAGGCGGTTTACTTGGGGGTGGCGCTGTCTATCGATTCGGTGGGCGTCGGCATCAGCAGCGCGATCATCGGAATGAACACCATGCTGGTGCCGTTGGCGTCCGGGCTGTTTCAGCTGTTGTTTTTATCCGCGGGCGCCCTGCTGGGTAAACGGCTGCTGCTGCTGACCCGCATCAGCCCCAAGGTTTGGACAGTTATTTCGGGCCTGCTGCTGATCGTGATTGCCGCGGCGCGCTATTTTGCGGGGTAACGGAAAGGGAATTTCCGGATTAATTCCTTCCTCCCATGTTTTCTGCAAAATTTTGTGCTAGAATCATAAAAAGAACGGCAAGCTGGTTTTGCGGCTTTCCGCTTGGGCGCACGGCTGCAAGAAACCGGTGTCGGACGAAAAATTCGAAAGGGAAAGGACAAAGACGCATGATCAATTTTACATTCCAGTGTCCCACGGAAATTATCTTTGGCAAGGATACTCAAAAATTGGTGGGGGAGAAAACGCGCCAATTTGGGAAAAAGACCCTTTTGGTTTACGGCGGCGGCAGTATTAAACGCACCGGCTTGTATGACCAGGTGACCGGCTCCCTGCGGGAGGCCGGCGTGGAATTTTTAGAGCTGGGCGGCGTGCAGCCCAATCCCCGGCTGGCTCTGGTCCAGCAGGGCATCGAACTTTGCCGCCGCGAAAACATCGGCTTTTTGCTGGCCGTGGGCGGTGGCAGCGCCATCGACACAGCCAAGGCGATCGCCATCGGCGTAAACTATGACGGCGACGTGTGGGATTTGTTCCTGGGCGCCCAAAGCGGCCACGAGGCCCTGCCCATCGGCGTGGTGCTGACCATTCCCGCGGCGGGCAGCGAGACCAGCCTGAGTATCGTCATCACCAAAGAGGAAGGGCTTGTCAAAAAAGGTTTGTCGGATAACCGCATCCGCCCCAAATTTTCCATTTTAAATCCGGAATTGACCTACACCCTGCCGTTTTACCAGACCGCCTGCGGCGTGTCGGACATGCTGGCCCATGTGATGGAGCGTTATTTTACCCAAACCGCCCATACCGACGTCAGCGACCGGATGTGCGAAGGGGTGATGCGCTCGATCCTGCGCATTGCGCCCCAACTGAAGGAACGGCCCAACGATTACGATCTGCGGGCGGACATTATGTGGACGGGCACCCTGGCCCATAACGGCGTGCTGGGGCAGGGCAGGGAAGAAGACTGGGGTTCCCACGGCATCGAGCACGAACTGAGCGCCATTTACGACATTGCCCACGGCGCGGGGCTGTCCATTGTATTCCCCGCCTGGATGAAATATGTATATCGCGAAAATATTGGCAAATTTTTGCAGTTTGCCGTCCGTGTGATGGATGTGGATTGGAACTTTGGCGAGCCGGAGGCCATGATTTTAGAAGCCATCCGGCGGCTGGAAGCGTTTTACCGTTCCCTTGACCTGCCGGTGCGGTTGAGCGAAGCGGGCATCGACAGCGGCCGGTTTGAAGAAATGGCCGCAAAATGCGCGCCGCGCGGTCATTTTAAGGTGCTGGATAAAAATGATATTATAAAGATTTACCAATTGGCGCAATAACTGCATCTTTTGCCGAGACGGGGACAAACCCATTGTACGAAGTTTCTTCCTTCTGCTGGTTTTGCTGGAAGAATTTTTTGTTCAATGCGAGCGGAGTCCCCGTCTTTTTGTTGATATGTTTGACATAATAGATAAAAAGTTGAGAAATGAACTTTATGATATCTTTATCTTAAAATCCATATATTGGAATTCAGCTTGACAAACAAAGGGCAAAGTTGTTTAATGTAACTGTTAATGTGAACTTTAGGTGAAATTAACATCATGCCAAAACTGCGGCGTTTGCATAGAGCCTGAATTCTCTTCGGTCAGAAGAGAGGAGGAGCCATGGACAAAAAGAGAAACTGGATCAAAATCGTCAATATCGGTGTTATGGTGTTGGCGTTTGTTCTGGTCATTTACTTTGCGTTTCGGGAAAGCAGCCTGGAGGACCTGGCGCACAGCTTCCGAACGCTGAATATGTGGTGGATTGTTGTAGCGTGTTTGTTTATGCTGACCAACTGGATGATCGACGGGTGGCTGATTTATAAGTTTACCAAAACTTCCTGCCCGCATTATAAATTCCGCAACGGGTTTCGCACGGCCATGACCGGCCAGTACTTTAACTCCGTAACGCCCTTTGCCTCCGGCGGGCAGCCCATGCAGATTTTTTGCATGACGCGCCAGGGGGTAGACGCGGGTGTGGCCGGCGCCACTTTAATGCAGAAATTTATTGTCTGGCAGTCCACCATGACCGCTGCTTCGCTGATTTTTATCGTGTTCCGCTATAAGTTTTTTCTGACCGAGGTCAGCGGCTTTATGGTGGTGGCGCTGGCGGGCTTTTTGGTCCAGGGTGTGGTCATTGCCATGCTTCTGCTTTTTTCGCTTAATCCTAAAATCACCCACCTGATTCTGCGCGGGTTTGTGTGGCTGGTTAATAAGCTGCATTTGTTCAAAAAACACCAGAATATGGTGGATGAGATCGAACACCAGCTTTCGTTTTTCCACGATAACATCAAGGTGATGTTCCGGCAAAAGGGATTGATGGCCAAAACGTTTGCGATGACGGCGCTGCAGCTCTTTTCAACCTTGGTGCTGCCGTACTGCATCTACAAGGCCTTTAACCTGAGCGGCGACACCTTATTCAACATGCTGGCGGCCAACTCGTTCTTGAGCATGATTGTGTCCTTTGTTCCGTTGCCGGGCGCGGCGGGCGCTTCCGAGGGTGGATTCTTGATGCTGTTCGGCATTTTCTTCCCCAGCAACATCCGCATGCCCGCGGTGCTGTTGTGGCGGATCATCTCCTTCTATTCCTCGATTATCATCGGCGCGCCGTTCGCCCGTTTTTCTCAAAAAAAAAGCGGCGGGGATGATTCCGGCAAACGCAGCGACGAAATTGAAGCGGCTTAGTTCGGTAAGATGCCGGCATGGAAGTTCCGAAATTGGGGAGGAATTGTATGAGCGAATTAAAACATGTTTATTGCAAAGAAGCGCCGCTGATCAGTTTGATCATTCCGGTGTATAATGTAGAGGCGTACCTGCGTAAATGTTTGGATTCCGTGGCTGCGCAGACGTTTAAAAATTTTGAGGTGATCGTCATTAACGACGGGTCGCCGGACCATTCGCAGCAGATTATTGACGAATATACCGCGCGGTACGAGAATTTTCGCGGTATTACCATCCAAAACCGCGGCATCGGCGCGGTGCGCACTTTGGGTGTGCGGGAGGCAAAAGGCCAGTACATTGCGTTTGTCGATAG
>CABQAC010000116.1 GCA_902462035.1 uncultured Eubacteriales bacterium | reverse complement strand
GATTGCAATGCTTCCAATTGGAGACCCGCCGGTATATCGGCTGAGTGCGTACAATTTTCCGTCAATTCTTCCCATATCAAGGATTTCGTCCGTATAAAATTCTTTCAGACAGCCCCCTTTTTCTTCATAGGCCTTTGTCAGATCGGTAAGCCCTCCGTCGCGGGCATAGCCTGCAATGCTAGGGGAAGGGTTCAGCTGAATTAAATCCGGCGCGTTCCCGGAAACCAACAGCATATTCGCCTGCTGGTCCACCGGTTCCCCGGTTTTAAAAAGCTTCCATTCCAAGTCATAACCGGTTTTTGTTTCAATAAATTGCAGAATATCGCTGTTGTTAACCGTAACGCCGTCTGGGAACGGCGCACTGGCTGGGACCGTTATAAGCGACAATTTTTTCTTTTCTACAGGTGGTTTCTGAACTTCCGATGGTCCCGCCTGGGATTGAGATGAAACGCTTTGATTGCCTGAACAACCAACAAAAATCCCCGCTATCATCGCTACTGCCAACAATAACCCTACTAATTTTCTTTTTGTCATTTTGAACCCTCCATTTCATTTTTAAACATTTCTGTTTTTTTCCTTTGTGGCAATGATCATTCCTTGACCGCACCCACTGTAATACCGGAGACAAAATGCTTTTGTAGAAAAGGATATAAGACCAGGATCGGAACAATAGAAACAATAATGGTAGCGTTTTGAATGCTTTGGGGAGCTATCAATCCATCCACCAGGGGATCAATGGTGTTTTGTACGTCGTCAACATTAACCAGAATGCTTCTTAAATACAGTTGAAGGGTATAGTTTTCCTCACTCATTATATAGGACATCGGCCGGAAGAAATCATTCCACATATCTACGGCAAAAAACAGGCAGAGAGAGGCAATCGCCGGTTTTGACAGCGGCAGCATAATAGAAAGCAGGGTGCGGAAGTGTCCCGCCCCGTCTATACGCGCCGCTTCTTCCAGACTGATTGGGACAGAACCCATATAGCTTTTGAGAATAAACAGATAAAAGGGATTGGTAACAGCCGGCAAAATTAAGGCCCAAAGCGTATCGTAAATACCTAAATCCTGAATCAGCAGATAACCTGGAATCAACCCGGCATTAAATACCATGGTAAAGATATACAGTAATAAAACGGCGCCGGTTCCCCGAAAGCGTTTGCGGGAGATGACATATGCAGTAAGAGAGCTTGTCACCAGAGCAATGATCGTTCCGATAATGACGACTATGGTCGTGTTAAGCAGCGAAGTAAAAAAGGCGGCCTGTTTAAGCACATAACGATAGGCGTTTAAATTAACTCCCACTGGGAGCAGCTTCACCTCTCCTGCGAGCACAGCAGCCTCGGAACTGATTGATTTAGAGAATACGTTCAAAAATGGAAATACGGCGATCAGGCAACATAAAGAAAGCAATCCATAAATGACCGCTTGCAATATTTTTTCTCCCTTTGTACGGATTCCCTTTGCAGCTTGTGTCTTTACCACAGTCCTTCCCCCCGTTTCTTCTTAAGAATAAAATTGGTGGAAAGTACAAATGCCATTGCTACTAAGGATTTAAATAAGCCTACTGCGGTTGTGTAATCGTACTGCATTCGACCAATGCCAAGCCGGTATACATAGGTGTCGATGATATCGGCGGAATCCATTACCATTGAATTGTACATCATCAGAATTTGGTCGGAGCCTGCATCCAGCACTGTGGAAATTTTCATCATAAACATAACGATAATAATCGGTATAAGGCCGGGAAGTGTGATGTGAAGCAGCTGCCGGAATTTGTTCGCGCCGTCGATGCGAGCGGCCTCATATAACTGGGAATCAATGGAGGTTAACGCAGAAAGGTAAACGATAGAACCCCAGCCTGCTTCTTTCCAGATGTCGCTGATAATCAACACAGCACGGAACCATCCCGGTGTCATCAAGAAGGAAATCGGTTGTAGTCCAAATGCGGAAATTGCCCGGTTGACCACACCTGACAGCGAAAACACATCAAAGCATAGCCCTGAAATGACAACCCACGAAAGAAAATGCGGTAAATAAAATAGATTTTGAGAAATACGCTTAAACGCTACGGAGCCGGCTTCATTCAACATAATAGCCAACAAGATCGGGATGGGAAATCCCACCAACAATTTTAGGCCGCTTATGATAAACGTATTGGTCAAAAGACGGTAAAAATAGGGATCCGAAAATAATGTTTCAAAGTGCTTAAAGCCGACCCATTCGCTTCCGGCAATACCCGCAAAAATGTTGAAATCTTTAAACGCAATCGTGATATTGCTCATTGGCAGGTAACGGAAGATCACCAGCAGCGTTAAACCTGGCAAGAGCATGAGTAAAAGCTCGCCATTACGGGTCAGCGCCTTATGCAAACCTTTTATCTGTACGCCTCGTAACTTAGTGGGCGGATTTTTCTTTTCAATTTGCACCCCTCATGCCACCTCTCTTTTTGGGATTCTGATCTGTCTTCCATTCACAGTATAAAACCAGACCGACGGAGAGAAAATGAAGGAACTCTTTATAACCTGTCATTTTTTATACAAATTCTTTTGAAACAATAATACCCCCTCCAAAAAAAACGCAGGTTTTTATTCATTTTTTTGATTTTTTGTACTTTTTATCAGTAACACAGAAAAAGCTCTGTAACCAAAGCTTACAGAGCGCGACCTTCAACGATATGGATAAGGATATTCATTCCTTCACATATGGCTTTGTTTTGCAATCCAAACCTTCCATGCATCTACAGGAATCAACCGCCTTTTTCCTAATTCCAGTACAGGAAAATCGTCACAGTGTGTCAACCGATACACAATTGTTTCTGATACTCCCAGAAAAACCGCCAGCTTCTTAACGCTCAAACTTGCCCTTTCGCTCATAGCAGAACCATTCTCTTTTTGCAAACAGCAATAAAAAAGGGTAAAAAAACGGAGCCCCGCTGTTTTAAATGCGGATTAGGCTCAGCACACTTGTACCCATTAATTGAATTCCAATTCTTTAATCAATATATTTTTTGCTGACTCATTTATCAAGGGTGATTATAAGGAAATACAAAAATTAAAGGCTTCCAGATTCCTCTGAAAGCCTTTAATCATGGTGGTTGCGGAGGCAGGACTTGAACCTGCGACCTTCGGGTTATGAGCCCGACGAGCTACCAACTGCTCCACTCCGCGATATTTAATTTTTGAGTGCTAAGATAGTATATAACATCCCGGCGGCTTTGTCAACCCCAAAAGAAGAAAGACCGTTCTTAAGACATATTCTATGCAAAGGGGCGGGCGTTAATGCTCATAAAAAGAATCCCAACCGGCTTATTCCGCCGTCAGGATTCTTTTTTCGCCATCGTTTGCGGGATAGGCTCCGCCGGATCCGCCGCCACGGGCTCGGATTGCGGCTGGCGGCCGGGTTCGCCGCGCAGGGTTCCTTTCTTTTTACCCACAGCAGAGAACGGCGCGGAAATTAAAATGGTAAAATAATAGGTAAACACCCGCCACAGCACCATGGCGGATTTGACCGATCCCTGGAAGAACACGCCGAACATCACCACAAAGCTGCCCTCCGCCGCGCCGGTTCCGCCCGGCGTGGGCATGTAAGAGGACACCATGGAAACGAACGCCTGGGCGGCAATCAGATCGAACGCGGTGTAATCGTCCAGGTAAAAGCATCGATAGATGCAATATGGGATAAGATAATAGCAGGTAAGCTGAAGCACGGTCAATAGGGTGGAGGAAACCATCAGCCAGCCGTGTTTTTGGATTTCCTTGCAGTTTTGATGGTACAGTTCCAGCTGTTCCTCGATGTTCTTCATGGTCTGTTCCGGATTCTTGACCAAATGAAGTTTTTTCATCAGCAAAAAAAACAAATCGAGGATGGTGCGGGTCAGCCGTTTGCTGTAGGAAAAAATAAGCAGCAGCACGATAATACCCGCCTGAAACACAAATGCGATAATTGTCAAAAACATCAGATCGCTGATTTGATTGCGGAAAAAGGCGTACCGGCATAAAAGCATCACCAACGAGTAAACCGATAAAGTGGCCTGGTACACCAAAAACTTTTGCACCATTGCCGAACTGGCGCTGCCCACATCCACCCCCTGGCGGTTGAGCGCGACAATCTGCATGGGCTTGCCGGCCACACCGTAGGGCGTTACGCTGTTGTAAAACTGCCCTGCCATGGCCACCTTCAGGGCGCTGCGGAAGCGGTACTTGGGGTAAGGGACCCGGATAAAAAGCTGGGTCAGGATAATATCCGCCAAATAGTTCATCAGCATAAAACCAAGGGCAAACCAAAGCCAGCGTTGATCGAACCCCTTCACCTGGTAAACCAGGTTCATCAGGCCGTCTTCCGAAAAGGCAAAATAAACCAGCATACCCATTGAAAACAGGATGACGACAATATTAAAAATCGTTGTCCCCTTGGGTTTTTTCTTCATCATGGCATCCTTTCCGGCAAAATCTTTCAAAACAAAGCGGCGCCGTTTCGTGCCGCGGTAATATTGTGTCCAGAACGCTTGCGTTGTAGCAAGGTGGATCGTTCCCAGTCAAAAGATGGTCATCCAGCTTATTCCTTTTTATTATAAGTTATGCGATATGGGATGTCAATTCTGGCGGGATTGCCCGGTTATGAAATTATTTTATTTTTTTATAATAAAACAAAAAACGGCGGCCGGGGTTGGTCCGGCGCGCCGTTTTTACCGTGGTGTCTGCCGTCACACCCCCCGGTGCTCCAGCCGGGGCAGGGGCGCGGACAAAAAGGAAACCGCCGCCTCCCGGTCGCAGATCCAGCGGTGCGCGGACGCGCGGTCCATCACCAGAGGCATTCGGTCATGGATGGGGGCGACCGAATCGTTGGCCTGAGCGGTCAGTATGACGAACCGGCGTTCTTGGCCCTGCTGCTGATAACAGCCCGCCAAGTAAAAAGATTGTACCCCAGGCAGGCAAAACAAGTGCTTGCGCTTTTGGGCGTCCCATTCATAAAAGCCGGATACCGGCACCGCGCAGCGGCGCTGTTCGACGCACCCGCGGAACAGGTTTTTTTGGGTGGCGGTCTCCGCCCGGGCGTTGATGATAACCCCTTTGCCCCGAAAATGGGGAAACCCCCACCGGCAAAGGCTGGGCCGCACCGCCCCTTGCCCTAAAAGCAGCACCGGCGCCGGGTCTGTGGGGAATATTTCCCCGGTTTTGACCGGAGCGCCGGGGTTTTCTTTTTTAATCTCCGCCAGAATGCGCCGCAACTCGCTGCTTTCTTCCTCCGAAAATGCGTATCTGCCACACATAATTAGAACGATCCTTTCAATCTTTTCCCTCTACAAACCAATTGGGATCTTCGTAAAACAAATATGTTTCCCTCCCCCGGATGCGGACGGTATACCGCATACCCTGGCCGCCCGCCTTTAGAGACGCGGCCCTGCGGGCATCCAAAACGCGGTCGATTTCGAACACCGTACCGTCCTCCCACCGGATTGACAGGGGAATGACCTTCCCCTCCCGGTCGAACCGGGCGGTCACTTCCACAAATACCTTGCGCGCCACAGCCGCTCCCGCCACCTTTTATACCTTGGTAACAAGAGTATTCCATGGCTGGGCGGGGTTTATGTGCGCGGGGTCAAATGTGCTGCCGGATGACCGGATACCAGTTGGCGGCGATTTCCTCCATGCCCTCCCACGCGGGATGGGTCAAATCCTGGGACAGGTGCGCGGGATTGCCAAGCAGGGAAAGGCCGTCGGTAAAAATAAGTTTTTCGCTTGCATACCGCCGCACAATCTGCCGGTATTGGTCCGCCTTTTGGGTGTTCCCGGTGACAAAGCCAAACATGTCGGTGGCGAACACCGGGCGGGGATCACGGGCCAGCACAGCGACAAAGTCCCGCACCCGCTCCTCGAACAACGCCACAGGGAATTCGTCTCCCATCATATTAATGCCCATTTCCACCGTGGCAAAATCCCAGTCCTTGCGGGAAACCAGATACTCCGCCATACCCTTCTCCATATGGGCGGATCCCGCAAAACCCAGGTTGCAATAATCGCATTTCAGCCGGCGGGCCAGCCGGAAGGTATAGGTGGCGGGCGTGACCAGGGCCAGGCTGCCGTGGGTGATGGATGAGCCGTACGCCAGGTAGGTCTTCCGGGGCAGATCAGCCGGTTTCGGCGGTTCCACATCCCCCTCTACCCCCACAAAATAGCAGGTGCCATAGGGGAGGAGGAGCCGCACCACATCGGGCTGAAAGCCAAGCTGCTGCTCCTCTGTGATTTTTTGCAGCGTATCCAAATGTTCCGGCTTGGGGATGGTAATGCGGGTTTCTTCCAGGCCGATGGTTTTGGTGGAAGTTTTCCAGCCGCCCTGGAACGCGCCATAGTAAATGCAGGCTGTCTGAGCTTCCTCGTTGGGATCAGCTCGCAGGATAACCGTGGCGGTTTCGCTCTTAATTTTAAAGCGCAGTTCCACCCCGGAGGCAAACCGGCTGGCCCGCTCCCGGGCGGGCTCGCTCAGCTGCAGCCGCACACGGTCCGGCACCCGGAGCATACCGTACCCTTTTTCGCAGGGCTGCAGCTCGGCCACGTTGTGAAAATCGATGTTCTGAAAGACCATACCTGTCGATTCCTCCTTTTATTTGTACGCGTTCGGCGTTTTGGCGCCTTATCCATGACCGCATACCGGTATTCTTTGTTTTGGGGTATTAACGCGTTCCGCCGCTTTCCCCTTGGCGTGCCGGCGCTAAAATTACGACGGCCGGGGACCGTTCCAGGGTATGGTCCCGCTGCCGCGCTTTACAAAACCATTTTAGCATACCGCTTCCGCTTCCGGCTACTCCGTTTCCTTTGCGTTTTTCCCGCTTTCTTATATTTTGACAAAACGGGGCGCTCCGG
>CABQAC010000115.1 GCA_902462035.1 uncultured Eubacteriales bacterium | reverse complement strand
CCCTGGGGCAGAACAATCATCTGGGAAAACTGCTGGTGGGTAAAACCCAAAATCTGTTCCGCCGTCCGTGCCACTGCCCGGGGGGAAGAGGATTCCAACACCAGCCAGCCGTCCTTTTCCCACCGGCTGCACACGGCTTCCATCCGCAGTTCCCTGGCCCCGCCCCGTTTTTGGTATGGGTGGATTAAACGGGTAAAACGGTACTTCCTCTCCCCAAGGGAAAAGCAAAACGACACCTGGGTATCCACATCGTCCGGCGCCGCGTTGGTCCGCATCTCGGCAAAGCCGCGCTGGCCGCCGGTGGCTTCCCCGTACAAGGCGAAGCTCATCGCGTCCAAAATGGCTGTCTTTCCGCCCCCGGTGGGGCCGGCGATTAAAAATATCTGGCATTTGTTTAAACGCTCGAAGTCAATCTCCTGACGGCGGAGGTATGGGCCGAATGCCTCCATCACAATCGATACGGGCTTCATGTTCCGGCCTCCTCTCGATCCGCTTTTGCGCACGCCGCTTGGAAAATATGGCGGTCCTCCTCCTCCGGCTCCTCCCCGCAAACCTGGCGCAAAAAGGCCTCGAAAACCGCCGCGTCCCCCGCCTTGCGGTCCAGCAGGTCCTCCCGCAGTTTGCGGCGGTCTTCCTGCTCCACCGCCGGCTGGGCCATCCATCCGCCGCGCAGGCAAAGCAGGTTGGGGTAAACCTCCCGCAAACGCGCCATCGGCTCAAACACCGGCAGAGCATTGGTCAATTCGATGGAAAGGTAATCCGTCACAGGTTCGTTTTGTCCCGCTTGCAGCAGTGTTTCAAAATCCCCGCGAAGAATACGCATGCCCCGCAGCGGCGCCACCGGTATGGGGCGGACTTCCACGCCGCTATTGGTCAGCGTGACCAAGCGCATCGATTTTTCCCCGCTCCCTTCGTCAAAGGAATAGGGCAGCGGCGAACCGGAATACCAGCCGTTTTCCCCCGCGCGCTGTGCCCGGTGCAAGTGGCCCAGCGCCACATAATCAAACGGATCGAACAAAGAGGCGGCCACCTGGCCGGCGCCCCCCAAATAGACCGTTTCCGAAGCGGAAGACACCGCTCCCGCAGCGAACAGGTGCCCGACCATTACATTGCGCACGCCGGGCTTCCCGATGGGGCCGATCTGTTCCAGCCAATACCGGTAGGCGTCCTGGCAGGTGCGGATTTCCGCCTGCCGCTCCCGGAAAGACGCGGGTTCCAGGTAAGGGACCAAGTAGAAACGGACTTCTCCCTCCCTGTCCCGCAACACCACCGGCTCCCCTGCCTGTTCCGGCCGGCCTGCGATATAAACGTTGGCGCGGCGCAGCAATCGAGCGCCTACCGCCATCCGGTCCGGCCCGTCGTGGTTCCCCGCCGCCGCCAGCAAGGGAATGCCGAACGTCTGCGACACGTGCTCGATCACCCGGTCAAACAGGCGAATTGCTTCCACCGGCGCGATCTGCCTGTCGAACACATCCCCGGCCAGTACGACGCAATCCGGCCGTTCCTTTTCCAGTATGGGAAAAAACTGACGTTCGACAAAATAGGCCTGATCCTCCAGCAAGGAGCGGCCGTAAAGCATCTTGCCCAAGTGCCAGTCGGAGGTATGTAGAATTTTCACACGCGTCATCCAACCTTTCGCAAATCCGCTTGTATCGCAAAGGCCGGTCCCTGCGGCCCGGCCCTGCTTTGTATTTTGTTCCTAGCGCCGCGCTTTGCCCGGCGTACCGTTGGCCGGGATCACCTCGTGAAACAACGCGTAATGCCGCTGTAAAATGACTTTATCCTGGTGGGCGCTGCCGAAAAACCATTTTTCATAGGTGACTTCCCGGGTAATTTCTTCAAAAAAGACATCCAGGGCGTTGGCAGAATCGTTGCGGTAGCCGCTGAGCGCCCGCAGCGCCCGGGCCGGCGGTTCGTGGGTAACAATGTAATCGACCCGCAGTTTTTCCCGCTCCAGATTCTGAATTCCCGTCTGCATTTCCCGCAGAGTAGGCAGTTCTTCCTCCCACCACAGGTTTTGTTCCATCCGGAACTCCTTATCCGCGCTTTCCCCGCCGCCAAAAGTAAAAATTTTCTTTTCCTCGACAGTATAGACTTCCCCGCGCATCAAATGATACAGATTGCCGCAAATGTGGTGTACCCTGCCGCCCAGGTACTCCTCCACCGGATAATTATGGTTCAGCAGCGAAAAGTTCTCGTGCTTCCCATCGATAAACAAAACCCGGTACTTCCGGCTTCCAATCCAGGAAAGCATCTTTTCCTCCTGGCGGCCGCCGTCCCAAATAAAGCCGAAATCGCCGCAAATAATCAGGGTGTCCCGCCCTGTTAACCGTTTACACGTTTTTTCCTGGAACCGGTCTAGCTGACCGTGCGTGTCTCCCGTCACATAAATCACAGCGCATCCCCTCTCTTGTATCCCAGCTATGTGAAATTCGTCAGAACCCTTTATCTTTTTTGGGATTGCTGGTATAATAAAAACCAATTGTTGCTGCTTGTCCCGCGGCCGGCTACTTGCCGCCGGCTGCATGCCCTATTATCATCCGTATCCGCCGCGTTTCATCCGGCATGTGTTTTTATGATACCACATCGGAGGCAAAAATTCTATGAAAAAATTGTGTTCAATCTTGGCAGCGTTCATTCTTTCGGCCGCCCTTTTTATTTTTCCAACGCCGGTAGAGGCCGCGTACCCGGTGGATTTCGAATGTAATTCCCAGGCGCTGCTGCTTGTAAACCTGGATACCGGTACCATTGTGTTCGAGCAAAACCCCGACCAGCCGATGGAACCCGCTTCGGTGACCAAAATTATGGTCGCGATTCTGCTGCTGGAAAATATATCGGATTTGGAAAACACACAAATTACCGCCGACCCGGCTGCGCTGGATACTTTGTACGGCACAAACAGTTCGCTTTCCGGCATCAAGCGGGGCGAGATCCTGACCGCCGAACAGCTGCTTCACAGCTTGCTGATCCCATCCGGAAACGACGCTGCGGTCGTCATCGCCAACTATCTCGGCAACGGCAGCCTTTCGGCTTTTGTGGATATGATGAACCAGAAGGCGCGGGAAATTGGCTGTACCAATACCCATTTTGCAAATCCCCACGGGCTGCACGATCCCGAACATTACACGACTGCGCGGGATATTTATATTATGACAGAGTACGCCATGGAGCATTATCCAAAATTTATGGAAGTGTGTGAAAAGACACGCTACACCATTCCGCCCACCAATCTTTCGGAAAAGTCCCGGGTGCTGGCTACCACGAATCTGATGACCGATTCGGTCAACGGCGGCAGTTATTACTACCGGTACGTCAAAGGCGTTAAAACCGGCAGCACCGAGGAAGCCGGGTATTGTTTGGTTTCCACCGCGTTCCATACGCAAAAAAATTACCGGTATCTGTGCGTGGCGCTCGGCGCGCCTTACCGAGACGCGGAAGGGAAAAAGGCCAAAAATGGCGCAATGATCGATACGAAAAATCTGTATGAATGGGCCTTTAACGAGCTGGAGCTGAAAACGCTGGTGGACACGCTGACGCCGCGCAAAGAAATCAAGCTGGAACAATCGTGGAATAAGGATTCCCTGCTGCTTGTTGCCAAGGAAGATTTTGCCACGCTGGTCCCCAAAACCGTCACCCCGGGCAGCGTGCTGATCGTACCCAACGACGACCTGCCGGAATCGGTAAAGGCGCCGGTGGAAAAAGGCCAGGTTCTGGGCACCGCCAAGGTGATGTACGCCAACATGGAATTGGGCACCATCGACCTGGTAGCCAGCGAAACGGTCAGCGAAAGCCAACTGCTCAAATACCTTGCCATTGCCAAGGATATTGTGCAAAAACCATGGGTTAAGGTATTGGCCGTCGTTTTAGTTTTACTTATTTTCTTTTATTTTATCGTGACCCTGCTATACAACCGAAAAATGAAAAAGCGGGAAAAACTGCGTAAAAACAAAAACCGGTACCGCCGTTTTTAGCTTGGTACATTGTATAATTTTCGTTGTCTGGCGCATCCTAAACCATAGTACGGCCCGCCAAAAGGGGGCGTACTAGAGGAGGAATTTACGATGGATACGAAAAACCAGAGCATTCACTGCACGGTGACCCAGTGCAAGTACCATTGCGACTCCGAGAACTACTGCTCTCTGAACGCGATTCAAGTCGGTACCCACGAGTCCAACCCCACCATGACCCAATGCACGGATTGCGAATCTTTTGAAGTGAAATAAGCGGATCTTTATTCAGATCGCATCCGTAAACCAAAAGGAGCTGAAGCGGACGGGAGGATTGCTTCCCTTGGTTTCAGCTCCTTTTCCTTTTTCCGGTGCGTTTTTAATGTGCTCCAACATAAATTATTGCTCTTTTTTTGAAAAGGGTCTAGGAAAAAGACCGAAAAAAGTGTAGACTGAAAGAAGATTGTACCAAAAAACAGACAGATAATTTGGAGGACTTGACTTTATGCTGGAAGCGATCAAATTTGTTCTTTTCGGCGCTGTTTTCGGCGTCGCCAATGTCATTCCGGGTGTAAGCGGCGGAACCATGGCCGTTATTATGAAGGTTTACGACCGGCTGCTGGAAACGTTGAGCTTAAAAAATCTAAAGAGGAACCTGCCGTTTATCATTCCCTTCGCCATCGGCGCGGCAGCCGGAATTTTTGCGTTTAGCAACGCCGTCTCCTATTTGCTGGAGAACTATCCCATCGCCACCAAATTTACCTTCATCGGGCTAATCCTTGGCAGTGTTCCGATGATCTTTCGCAACGCTGGCGGCAGAAAGCTCCGCCCCGTCAACCTGATTCCCTTCGCGCTGGCCGTTATCTTGATGATCGTGCTGGGTATGGCGGAAAACAACACCTATAGCGAGACATACCAAACCGCCCTAACATTGCCGTTATTTTTTATTTTGTTCTGTTTTGTCACCATCAGCACCGTTGCCATGCTGCTGCCCGGCATCAGCGGCTCGCTGGTGATGATGATCTTCGGCGTTTATTTTACCGTGATCAACGCGGTGAAAGAACTGAACATTGCTATTCTGATCCCAGTGGGGCTGGGCGTGCTGGCCGGCCTGATTTTTGGAAGCAAATTGATCAGTTTATTATTGAAGCGTTTCACACAAGCCACCTATTCCGCAATTTTGGGTTTGATTATCGGCTCCCTTTATTCGCTGTATCCGGGCTTTTCTTGGAACGGCGAAGGCATTGTAGCCCTTCTTCTGCTGGCCGCCGGCGGCTGCACCGCCTTTTTCTTCTCCCTGCAAAAAGAGTGATTCCCGATTGAAATTCGGAAGGAGGCGGCAGCTTGAATAAGTACAAGAAGCTGATATCCAATACCTTGACTTTTGGCATCGGCACCTTCAGCTCCAAGCTGCTGGTGTTCTTCTTAATGCCCTTTTATACCCGGTTCCTGGAACCGGGCCAATATTCGGACACCGAATTGATCACCAACATGGCAAACCTGCTGATGCCAATTGTCACGGTGGGCATCATCAGTTCGGTCGTGCGCTTCGGCCTGGACCAGGCGTACGACAAACAGTCGGTGTTTACCACAGGCGTTTTGACCTTGGGCGGCGGTTTTGCCCTTTATATGGCCGCGCTGCCTTTGTTGGTCAACGTCGATATCATTGGGGAATATACCATTTTAGTGACCCTATACGTTGTGATGTCGGCGGTCAAATCGCTGTTTTCTACCTTTGTGCGTTCGTTGCAGTATGTCAAGCTGTTCGCATTTGACGGGGTCCTGAGCACCATTATGACCATCCTGTTCAATATTCTCTTCCTGATGGCTTTCCACATGGGGGTCACCGGCTATGTGCTGGCCACCATCGCCGCCGATTTTTGTTCGTCGGTTTTTTTGTTCTTAATGGCGAGTCTTTGGCGGTATTTCAGGCCAAAAAAATTCAATTGGACGCTGACCAAATCCATGCTGCGCTACTGTGTCCCGCTAATCCCCACCAGTCTGTTTTGGTGGATCACCAACGTATCGGACAAATATATCGTCACCGCCCTGGTAGGCAGCGAGGAAAACGGCCTTTACTCCATCGCCTATAAAATTCCAAATTTGCTGGTGCTTGTTTCCAATATTTTTACCGAAGCCTGGCAAATGACGGCGGTAACCGAAAAGGACAGCGCGGATAAAAGCCACTTTTTCACCAAGGTCTTCTCCACCTACCAATCGCTGCTTTTTATTGCTTCGGCGCTCATTATCTGCTGCTCGAAGATTTTCACCCGCCTGCTGACCGCGCCAAGCTATTACGAATCCTGGAAATTTATTCCTATTTTAGTAATTGCAACCGCATTTTCCTGTTTCGCCACCTTCTTCGGCAGTGTTTATATGGTAGAAAAGAAAAGTCTGATCACTTTGGTTACCGTCCTAACAGGGGCGGTCTCCAATATCGCGCTTAACTTTTTGCTGATTCCCAGTTTGAAAGCAAACGGCGCGGCACTGGCGACCTTTACCAGCTACTTCCTGGTGTTTATCATGCGGGTCGTCACTTCCCGCAAATTGATACGTGTCCGGATCAACGCGCTGCAGATGGGGCTGAACCTTTTGCTGATCGGCGCGCAGGCCTATATTTTAATCGCCGAAATTCCCCATTGGGCCGTTCTGGAACTGGGGCTGACCGCCGCAATAATCGTACTGAACATCCGGCCGCTCCTCAACGGGGCCAAACGGCTATTAAAACGGACACCATAATCTACAGGAGGAATCCTTTATGCCCTATTGTCTGCCAGGCCGTTGGCGGAGCGCCGCTGTTTATTTGACCGGGCTGCTCGCACTGACAAGCCTTTCTTTGTATCCCGATCCCAATTTTACATGGATTATCCCATGGTATTTGACTTGGAGCCTTTGGCTGCTGTGGATTCGTTGTGTCATCCGCCGCCAGCCCGGCCGTTGGCTGGCGGCGGTGCCCTGCGTAGCC
>CABQAC010000114.1 GCA_902462035.1 uncultured Eubacteriales bacterium | reverse complement strand
ACTTGAAAAAATGGGAAATGAAATTGTTAACGTTTTGTAAAAATCAGCTTGATTTATCTGGAAACCAACCATTTCCGCTAAAAGAAGGTTGCAAATTTGTAATAAGTTAGGTAAAATATATTGAAAGAACTTGTCTGGACTTATGCCTTTTTGGGGGATAAACCCGGGGTTCGACCCAAACATGGCAACGAAGCAATACCGGCTATATGCCGACTAAAAATCAGATGCTGAAGTGAGGGGTATTCATGTCCAACAGATTGTTCCAGGGGGTTGTCCATCAATTGAAGGATGCGGTCGACCGCACCATCGGTGTAATCGACGAGACCTCTGTGATTATCGCGTGCAGCGAACTAGGCAGAATCGGAGAAGTGAACGAAAACGTGTTGGCGGAAACCATTGCTGCCGGAGACGGTTTTGTGCTCAACGGATATACCTACAAGCCTTTTGGCAGCAAACCGCGCCCGGAATACGCCGTTTTTGTGGAAGGAACCGACGAAGCCGCCAAAAAATACGTGGCGCTGCTGGCGGTGTCGCTGAGCAGTATCAAACAGTATTACGACGAGAAATACGACCGTGGCAACTTTATTAAAAACGTTATTCTGGATAATATTCTGCCCGGGGATATATACTTGAAGGCGCGGGAGCTGCGGTTTAATTCCGATGTAAGCCGGGTGTGCATGCTGGTGCGCATTATTTCCAAAAACGATATCTCCGCTTACGATATCATCCAAAATCTGTTCCCGGATAAGAACAAAGATTTCATTATCAACATCAATGAAGGGGATATTGCTCTGGTCAAAGAGATCCGCGCCGGCATCGAGACCAAGGACCTGGAAAAGCTGGCGGGATCGATTGTGGATACCCTGAGCAGCGAGTTTTATACCCACGCTGTGGTCGGCATCGGCACCGCTGTGAGCGGTATTAAGGATTTGGCCCGTTCCTTCAAGGAAGCGCAGATCGCCCTGGAAGTGGGCAAAGTGTTCGATACCGAGAAAAGCATCGTCAGCTACGATAATCTGGGCATCGCGCGGCTGATTTACCAGCTGCCTACCACGCTGTGCGAGACGTTCCTGCGGGAAGTGTTTAAGCGCGGCTCCATCGAGGCGCTGGACCAGGAAACGCTGTTTACCATTCAGCGCTTTTTCGAAAATAATTTGAATGTGTCCGAGACCTCCCGCAAGCTGTTCGTCCACCGGAACACTTTGGTTTACCGGCTGGAAAAGATCAAAAAGCTGACGGGCTTGGATTTGCGCGAGTTCGAGGATGCAATCGTCTTTAAAGTGGCCCTGATGGTCAAGAAGTATTTGACGGCCAACCCTGTCAAATATTAAGCCGCCGGGGAACTTTTTCAATTGGATGAGGACAACATGGCTCTTCCGCCCGATGGGCGGAAGAGCCATATGATTCCCGGCTCCTTCCGGTTACGGCGGGCCAGCCGGTGAGAGAAAGGAAGGCATTCGTGCGTGGTTGAGTTCCGAAACGTTTCCAAAACGTACGATAACGGCACCGAGGCTCTCAAGGATATCAGCCTGAACGTCAAAAAAGGAGAGTTTGTATTCATCGTCGGTTCGTCCGGCGCGGGCAAAAGCACCTTCCTCAAGCTGATTATGCACGAGGAAGTCCCCAATTCGGGGGAGATTATCGTCAACGGCAGAAAACTGTCCAGCGTGCGCCATCGGGATGTGCCGTATCTGCGGCGGACCATGGGTATTGTATTCCAGGATTTCCGCCTGATCGATAAAATGTCCGTATACGACAATGTGGCATTTGCCATGCGGGTGGTAGGCGCTTCCGCCCGGGATGTGAGAAAGCGCGTACCGTACATACTTAGTTTAGTCGGGCTGCAGGAAAAGGCGCGGTGCAAGCCGATGGAGCTTTCCGGCGGCGAACAGCAGCGGATTGGCCTGGCGCGCGCGCTGGTCAACAACCCCAGCATGATCATCGCGGACGAGCCTACCGGGAATATCGATCCGGCGCTCTCCTTTGAAATCGTCGACCTTTTGAACGAGATCAACCGGCGCGGCACCACCGTGCTGATGGTCACCCATGAACACACCTTGGTAAAACGGTTTCACCGACGGGTCATCGAGATCAGCAATGGCGAGCTCGTGGCGGACAGCGGCCGGGCGCAGGCATAGCTCTTTTGCGGTATGCCTGCAAAATTTGTCGCGGAGGGCGGAAAGCCGGAAAGGCAAGTGTGTTTATGAAGATTAGCAGCATCCTTTACCTGTTAAAAGAGGGATTCCGAAATATCTGGAGCAACCGCGCCATGGCGCTGACTTCCATCGGCGTGTTTGTTTCCTGTTTGCTGCTCAGCGGCGGCGCGGTGCTCCTTTCTCTCAATATATCTTCCTCCATGGACAAAATGGAGGAAGGCAACTTGATCGTTGTGTACTTAAAAGAGGAAGTCGGCACCCTGGAAGCGGTCAAAATCGGCGACGCCATCAAGGCGCTGCCCAACGTATCCGGCAGCGTCATGGTCCCAAAGGACGAGGCGCTTAACGAAATGATGAGCAACTTGGGGGACGACGGATTCCTATTGGAGGGGCTGATCGAGGAAAATCCCCTTCCGAACGCCTATCGTGTCACGCTGGAGGATTTGGACCAAATGGAGCGTACCAAAGAACAGCTGGCAGGCGTGGAAGGTGTGGACCGGGTCCGCGGGGAAAGCGAGGTTCCGCAAAAGATTCTTTCCCTAAAAAATTCGGTGGGGACCGTCAGCTTTTGGATTATTATTCTGTTGGTGATCGTTTCGTTCTTTATTATCATCAATACCATTCGCATTACGATGTTTTCCCGCCGCAAGGAGATCAGCATCATGCGTTCGGTGGGCGCCACCGATTGGTTTATCCGCGTTCCCTTTATTGTGGAAGGGGTGCTCATTGGCGTTATTTCCGGCGCGCTGGCGACGCTGCTGCTAAAGTATCTGTACGAGAATATCTCCTGGGGGGTGGACGGCCTTATCAATATGGGAGCCGTTCCGTTTTCCAATTACGCGTTTTTAATCGCGCTCAGCTTTGTGTCCGCGGGCGTTGTGTTCGGCGCGGTGGGCGGCGTCGTATCCATTGGAAGGTACCTGAAGAACGAAGGAGGAGATAACGATGGGTGGTAAAAAAAGATGGCTTAAATTCGGGATCTGCCTTTTGCTCTGCGGCGCGCTGGCAATCAGTATTCCCCAGGTAAGCTATGTCGGCGCAAAGGTTACCCAATCCGATTTAAACAACCTGCAAAATCAACTCAATCAGCTGAAAAACCAGCAGAAAGAATTGGATAAAAAGCTGGCCGAAACCAAGGATGAAAAAAACAGGCAGCAGGAATATAAAAACTCGCTCGACGAAAAAATTTCGAATGTTCAGCAGCAAATCGATCTGTTGAATCAGCAGATTAGCGGACTGGACGCGCAAATTCAGGAGAAATCCCTGCAGATTGAAGAAACCAGCAACAAGATCGACGCCAATATGGAGCAGCTGAAAAAACGGCTGAAAGCCATTTACATGATGGGCGAGAATTCCGACCTGGAGATGCTGTTCAGCGCCAAAAGCTTTGCCGAATACATGGACCGGCTGGAACTGGTCCGCGGTATTGCCAAGCATGACTCTGAATTGATCGAGACACTGAAAAGCGACCGGTCCAGCATCGAAGGGGAAAAGACCAGCATCCAGGCGGACCGGGAACAGGTCGCGGAAGCTAAAAAAGATTTTGATGCGCAAAAAGCGGAGCTTTCCCGCCTGATTGCGGAAAGCAACCGGGTGCTGAAGAATTTGAACAATCAAGAGCAGACAACGCTGGCCCAACAGCAGGAACTGGCGCGGAAATATGCCCAGGTGGACAAGGAAATTGAAAATTGGTACCGGGAATGGCAGCTACAGCAACAGCAATCCGGCAACGGCCAGCAATATGTGGGCGGTACCTTCCTTTGGCCGATGCCCGGCTATGCCGGCAAAAAGAATTTGGGAGACGGCTTTGGCGCCGGCCGCAACCACACGGGTATCGATATTGTGGGTGCGAATATTTACGGTAAGACCGCTGTAGCGGCCAATTCCGGTGTGGTAGCCTACGCCACCAACGTGAACACGGCGGTATATGGCAAATACCTGATCATTGACCACGGCGGGACGATTTCCACCCTTTACGGCCATTGCAGTCAAGTGCTGGTTAAGGCGGGGGACAAAATTACCAAGGGACAACCTATCGCCCTGGTTGGCATGACCGGCGTGGCGACGGGTCCGCACCTGCATTTCAGCGTGTTAATCAACGGTACGCCTGTTAACCCGATGCAATACTTTACCTTGCAGTAACGGCTCCTTTTTCTCTCAGCGGATACCCGCAGGGGCATTGGGAAAACTAGGAACACGTACCAGGCGGATCCGCCAGCCGGGCTTTCGCGGAAGATCGGGGAAGCGCGGGAAGAAATGGAGTGACTGAATGACAAAAAAGAGAATGTCGTGGGGCGTAACCATAGCCCTAATGGCAATAACGGCAGCCGTGACGATTTCGCTTACGTATCAGTTTGCCATGGCCCGGTTTAACGAGCGGGTGCACAGCATTAACGAAAGACAGAAGATGTACGCCAAGCTGCAGGAGGTAGACCAGAAGGTCCGGCAGAATTATTTTGGCGCCATCGACGAACAACTGCTCAACGATTCTATAGCGGACGGGTATATGCAGGGAACTGGGGACGCCCACAGCCGCTATATGACGGTTGAGGAATACCGTACCATGCAAAGTGAGCTGGAAGGCCAGACCGTAGGCGTCGGGTTAGAGGCGGCGCTGCGCGCCGGGGAGCTGACGGTGGTCCGCGTGTTTGCCAATTCGCCCGCGGACTTGGCGGGAATTCAAAAGGGCGATGTGATTGTGGCGGCGGATGACGTCACGGCGGAAAAGGATGGCACGGAAAAGCTGTGGGAGGCCATGAAGGGGGACAGCGGGCAGAAAGTTACCCTGAAGGTACACCGCGGTACCACGGAAAAACAGGAGATTGCCATCGAAGTAACCCGCGGCGCCTATGAGATTATTTCAGCCGAAGGCCGCATGACCAGCGAAGGGCTGGGGTATGTGAGCATCACCGAATTTAACGACAATACGCCGGATCAATTCAAGTCGGCCGTTACCCAGCTCCAGCAGCAGGGGATTACGGGGCTGATTTTGGATGTGCGGAATAATCCGGGCGGTTCGCTTTCCAGCGTGGCCGCGATTTTAGATGTGATTCTGCCGGCGGGGAATATCGTCTCCTCCATGGATAAGAGCGGCGCCAAAACGGTTTTGTATACCTCCGACGCCGCCCAGCTGGACCTGCCGATCGCGGTGCTGGTCAATGGAAATTCCGCCAGCGCTGCGGAATTGCTGGCCTGTGCGGTCCGCGATTATAAAAAAGGGACGCTGGTTGGGGAAAACACCTATGGGAAGGGAACCATGCAGCAGACCTTTGCTTTGACCGACGGGTCCGCCATCAGCCTGACCATTGCCAAGTTTTATCCGCCGCTAAGCAACAATTTTGACGGCGTTGGCTTAAAGCCCGACCGCCAGGTGGCGCTGACAGAGGAGCAAAAGGAACAGTTTTACTTTTTGACAGACGACGAGGACGCCCAGTTAAAAGCCGCCCGCGTTTTGCTGACCGGCGGCACGGGGGGCGGCACAGTGGAGGATCCGGTTGTATCCCAGCCGGATGAGACGGTACCAGAGGGCGATGGTTCTTCGGAAACATCGGTTCCTTCCGATGTTGCGGCTTATGAAGCCGGCGCCAGGGTTACTTGGATCTGCTAGAAACCGAAAAAAGGACCAGCCCTAAACAGGTGGCTGGTCCTTTTTTAGCGGGGCAATATTTTCCGGCGCTATGCCAGGCCAAACAGCCGGGCGAGACCTGCTACGGAACAGCAGATGACAAAACCGAATAAAGTAGGTACCAGGAAGGAAACCGCCGTCCATTTCAAACTTTGGCTTTCCTTGCGGATGGTCATGCAGGTGGTGGAACAAGGCCAGTGCATCAGCGAGAACAGCATGGTGCAGACCGCGGTCAGCCAGGTCCAGCCGTTGGTGACCAGCAAATCCTTCAGCGCGAGCAGGTCTAAATCCAGGATGCTTCCTTGGCTCATATACGCCATAATGATGATAGGAACCACGATTTCGTTGGCGGGGAAGCCCAAGATAAACGCCAGCAGGATGACGCCGTCCAGTCCCATCAGGCGGGCCACCGGATCTAAAAACGAGGAGCAATGGCCGAGGATCGTCATGTCGCCCACCGTAATGTTGGCCATCAGCCAAATAAGCAGTCCGCAGGGCGCAGCCACTGCGGCGGCCCTGCCTAAAACAAACAAGGTTCGGTCAAAAACAGAACGGACAATGACCTTGCCGATTTGCGGTTTGCGGTAGGGCGGTAATTCCAGGGTAAAAGAAGATGGGATACCCTTTAAGATCGTTTTCGACAGCAGGCGGGAAACGAAAAAGGTTGTCATCACCCCCAGCACAATAACCGCCAACAGCAGGAGGGTGGAAAAGACGGATTGAAACGGCCCGGCTACGGCGCCCACAAAAAACATGGTAATAATTGCAATGAGCGTGGGGAATGCGCCGCCATATGAAGGGAAACAAAAGACATTGCCCCGGCCCCGCGCGCTGATCAGACCGAAAAAAAGCCGCTATCCCGCAACAGCGGCTAAAACGGTCTTTACCGGATCAGACCATCGGATTCCCGCGCTTTTAAATCGGCGATAATTTGGTCGAGTACCGTTATCTTTTCTTGGACGGACAAGGGGGATTGCTCCAGTTCCCGTTCGATGATTTCCGCGTGAAGCCGGCTTATTTTTTCGGCGAGTGCTAAACTTTCCGGTTTTGGCGCGGCGCGGACGATGACCCGCTGCACCTGGTTTTTTCTCATGACACCACCTCTGGTACAGGGTATGTTCCTGCCGGTTTGTCCTATACGCAAAGGGGACCATGGCGGCCGGCTTGCCCA
>CABQAC010000113.1 GCA_902462035.1 uncultured Eubacteriales bacterium | reverse complement strand
GATGAACTCGTTCATTTATATGGATAACACCGACGACCGCTTTATTGTGAAAGACGGTCAGCTGGATGTGGCGTATGACAAAGACGAGTTCCGTGAGGGCCTGATCTATTGCCGTAAGCTGGCGGACGAAGGATTGCTCAGCCCCAACTCCTTTACCCAGGATAACACCCAATATTTGGCTACCATGAACGCGGAGGATCCCATTGTGGCCATCGGCGTGTCCGGCGGTACCGGCGGTATCGACGATGCACACATCACGATGTATGACGCGGTGAACGCGATTGAAGGTCCCAAAGGTGCTAAAAATGTGACTTGGACACCGGCTGTACCTGCCATGGCAGCTTTCATTACCAAGGACTGCGCCAGCCCCGAAGCGGCGTTCGCTTTCCTGAGCGCCGGTTACGGTGACAAGGACTATTCCATCATTAAGCGTTTTGGTATCGAAGGTACCGACTGGCGTTATGCGCAGGACGGCGAAAAGGGATTGTATGATGACATCGGCTATCCTGCCGTCATCAAGGTTCTGAACAATGTTTGGGGCCGTGAGACCAATTCCATCTGGCAGGGCGCCGCGCTGCCCAACATCGAGCGGAAGAACACGGAAGCCGGCCTGGTAGTGGATGATCCCGACGATCTGGCGAACATCAAAAACGTTCTCAACGCTCACGCGGTGGCGAACTATATTGACTACAAGCCGGACGAGGTTGTGGCCAAAATTATCTACACCCAGGAAGAAAAGGACAAAACGGTAGAAAGCCGTACGGCGATCCGTGCGTACGTGAAGGAATGCATGGCGCAGTTTGTTGTTGGCAACATGAATCCCAACAACGACAGCGACTGGAATGCCTTCCTTGCGGAGATTGAGCGCTTGGGTTACAAGGAACAGTTGGAAGTAGACCGGCAGGCTTACAACCGCACTGTTGGCAAGTAATAGGGTAAGTCTTAGGGAGGAGGACGCACTGCGTCCTCCTCTTTTTTCATTGAAAAACCTGTTCGGTCTAGGAATACGACACTTTTAAGGTTGCAATACACATTTTTTTGCGATACTATGGGAAAAGTCAAAAGCGAGAGGAAGGGATCCCTGCCCATGTTTCAACTGGCCCGTTATTTAAAAGCATATAAGAAGAATGTGATCTTGGGCCCCATCTTTAAATTGATCGAGGCAATCTTTGAGCTGATTATCCCGCTAGTTACTGCAAAGATCATCGATGTCGGCGTTAAAAACGGAGACACCGGCTATGTTTACCGTATGGGGGGCCTTATGCTGCTGCTGGGCGCGGTGGGCCTTGCTTCGGCGCTGACCTGCCAGCGGTTTGCCGCGTATGCTTCACAAGGGTTTGGTACCACCTTGCGCAACGAGATGTTTGCGAAAATCAACAGCTTTTCCCATGCGGAGATCGATCGTTTCGGCACTTCTTCGCTGATCACGCGGCTGACCAACGATGTCAACCAGCTGCAAACGGCAGTGGCAATGCTGATCCGTCTGGTGGTCCGGGCGCCTTTTTTGGCCGTTGGCGCTGTGGTGTCTGCGGTTCTGCTGGATTTAAAACTTTCCGTTATCTTCATCATCGCTATGCCCATGATCGCCCTGGTGCTATACTTGATCATGTCCAAAACCGTCCCGCTTTACCGTAAGATTCAAAAAAAGCTGGACCGGATTTCGTTGATTTCCCGGGAAAACCTGGAGGGAAGCCGGGTCATTCGCGCTTTCTCCAAGCAAAAAGAGGAAATTAACCGGTTTGAGGCGGCGAGCGACGACTTTACCAAAACTGCGGAACGGGTAGGTAAAATTTCCGCTTTGCTAAACCCGCTGACCTTTTCAATCATGAACCTGGGGGTCATCGCTATTATATGGTTTGGCGGTATCCGGGTGGATGCCGGCGATTTGACCCAGGGGCAGATGATTGCCTTTGTCAATTATATGAATCAAATCTTACTGGCGCTGATGGTGGTGGCGAACCTGGTGGTGCTGTTTACCAAGGCGGCGGCTTCTGCGGTTCGTGTCAACGAAGTGCTGGAAACCGAACCATCGGTCACCGAACCGGCCGGCGCGGTCCATGGATTGGCGTCCGCGCCCCGGGTATCGTTCGACCATGTCAGCTTTGCTTATTCCTTGGACGCGGACTGCGCGCTCAAGGATTTAACCTTTCAAATTGAGCCGGGGGAGACGGTGGGCGTTATCGGCGGCACCGGTTCGGGCAAATCCACTTTGGTCAACCTGATTCCCCGTTTTTACGACGTGACCGAGGGTTCGGTAAAAATCGACGGCGTAGATGTAAGGGAGTATCCTTTCCGGCAGCTGCGCGGGCAAATTGGTATGGTGCCGCAATCGGCGGTGGTGTTTTCCGGTACGATTGCGGAAAATATGCGCTGGGCAAAACAGGATGCCACCGATGAAGAGATTGACCGGGCCATCCGCATTGCCCAAGGGGCGGATTTTGTTTCGAATCTTCCCAAAGGACTTGAAACCCCCATTGCTCAGGGAGGGAAAAACCTGTCCGGCGGCCAGCGGCAGCGGCTGACCATTGCCCGGGCGCTGGTGGGCGGCCCCAATATTTTAATTTTAGACGACAGCGCCAGCGCGCTGGATTTCGCCACCGATGCGGCCCTTCGCCGTTCGCTGCGGCGGGAAACGGACGGCATGACGGTCATTATGGTATCCCAGCGGGCCAGTACGGTCAAAAGCGCGGATAAAATTCTGGTACTGGACGACGGCCGGCTGGCGGGTGTGGGAACCCATGCTGAATTGCTCGCATCCTGCCCGGAATACCGGGAAATCTGCTTGTCCCAGATGAGCGAAGAGGAGGCGGCTGCGGTTTGAGAAAGCAATTTGTTCTTGCGGGCTTATTCCGCCCTGCCGCCAAGATGCCGTGCGGCCCGACGAATCGAACCGGCCGGCGGGTTGCAGCCGGTAGGAAGGGGTGGTTGTGATCATGCGAAAATCAGTGCTGCGGCGGCTGTTGACCTATACCCGCCCCTACCGGTGGCTGATTGTGCTGGCGCTTCTTTGCGCGGTAATCGGCATTACTGGTTCCTTGCTGGTTCCTGTCCTGGTGGGAGACGCCATCGACTGGATTGCCGGCGGCGGCCAGGTGAATTTTCCTTATGTGGCGCGGCTACTTGTGCAGCTGGGCGTCACGGTGGGACTGAGCGCCTTGTTCCAGTTTGTCATGGCGGCGCTGACCAACCGGATTACCTACCGAACGGTGCGGGACTTGCGCGTGGAGGCATTCCGCAAGCTCAACTCCGTACCGCTGAAGTACATTGACGGGCACCCGCACGGCGATTTGATCAGCCGTATCATCAACGACATCGACGCGGTGTCCGACGGACTATTGCAGGGGCTGACCCAGCTGTTTACCGGCGTGGTCACCATTGTCGGGACCCTGCTTTTTATGCTGACCATTAACGCGGGCATCACCTTGGTGGTGGTGTTGGTTACCCCGCTGTCCTTGTTTGTGGCTACCTTTATCGCAAAGCTGTGCAACAAGCAGTTTAGGGAACAATCGGCTACCCAGGGCGAACTAAGCGGTTTTGTGGACGAGATGGTGGGCAACCAAAAGGTTGTGAAAACCTTTTGCTACGAAGACCGTTCCCAGGCAAAATTTCAGGAGATCAACAGCCGCCTGTACCGCTGCGGTGTGAAAGCCCAATTTTACTCCTCGCTCTCAAACCCTTGTACCCGGTTTGTCAATAGCGTCGTGTATACGGCGGTAGGGGTTATCGGCGCGGTCAGCGCGATTTCGGGAGGCCTGACGGTAGGCCAGATTTCCTGTTTTTTGAGCTATGCCAACCAATATACCAAGCCGTTTAACGACGTAACCTCCATCGTGACCCAAATCCAGGCGGCCTTTGCTTCCGCCATGCGGGTTTTCCAAGTGCTGGACGAGGAGCCCGAGTCTCCCGACGTCGCGACTGTGCGGTTGCCCCAAACCTGCGAGGGCAGAGTGGACATCGAAAACGTTTCCTTCTCCTACCGGCCTGACCAAACGCTTATCGAGGATTTGAACCTGCTGGTACAGCCAGGCAACCGCATCGCCATCGTTGGTCCTACCGGCTGCGGCAAGACCACCATCATTAACCTGCTGATGCGGTTTTACGATGTGACAAGCGGTTCCATTAAAGTGGACGGAGCCGATATCCGGGAAATTCCCCGGGGCGAGCTGCGCCGCCGGTTTGGTATGGTGCTGCAGGATACGTGGCTTTATTCCGCCACGGTGCGTGAGAACATCGCTTACGGCAGGCCGGACGCCACCGACGAAGAAATTGTGGCCGCGGCAAAAGCGGCGCACGCCCATAGCTTTATCAAACGGCTGCCCAAGGGTTACGACACGCTCATTTCGGAAAACGGCGGGAATATCTCCCAGGGTCAAAAACAGCTGCTCTGTATTGCCCGGGTGATGCTGGCGGATCCGCCGATGCTGATTTTAGACGAAGCCACCAGCAACATCGATACCATTACCGAAATCCGCGTACAAAAGGCTTTTGCCCAAATGATGCGGGGCAGAACCAGTTTCGTGGTGGCCCACCGCTTGTCCACCATTAAAGAAGCGGATGTGATTTTAGCCATGAACAACGGCCGTATTGTGGAGCAGGGAACCCACGAAGATCTGCTTTCTAAAAACGGATTTTACGCAAACTTGTATAACAGCCAGTTTGTCCGCACCGAGGAAAGCGACCCGCAATAATGGGCTATGTATTTTCCAGCCTATTTAATAGAAAGGGGCTATACGGCGTATGAATCCCATTTTACCCAAGGAGTTCTATATCCCGGACGTGGAGGCCAGGCAGTGGAAGGACGGCAGGGTTTACCTTTACGGTTCGTTCGATGACCGGGGCGCCGACTATTATTGCAGCAAAGTATACCATGTTTTTTCATCTTCTGATTTAAAGGAATGGACGGACCATGGGGTTTCCTTCACCGGCTACGCAAAAGGGGAAAACCGCGCGGCGGTTACAGGCGTTTTATACGCGCCGGACTGTATCTGCCTGGACGAGAAATATTATTTGTTTTACTGCCAGGCCCATAATGGGGAAGGCGTCGCGGTGAGCGATAACCCGGCGGGTCCGTTCACGGATGCGGTTCCAGTGGAATATGCGGATCAAACCCAGATCGACCCAGCGGTTTTTGCGGATGATGACGGAACCGTTTATTATTACTGGGGGCAGCATTCGGCCAAGGCCGCTGTGCTGCGGCAGGACCGGAGGGGTCTTGTCAGGGAATCCATCGTGGATGGAGTATTGACCGAACAAGAGCACGGATTCCACGAGGGGATTTCCGTGCGCAAACGCAACGGCGTCTATTATTTGGTGTATACGGACACCTCCCGGGGCAGCGCTACCTGCATTGCCTACGCCACCGGAAATTCCCCAACGGGTCCGTTTCGAAAGCGTGGAATTCTGATTGACAACACCGGCTGCGACCCTATGAGCTGGAATAACCACGGCTCCATTGCGGAGATCAACGGGCAATGGTATTTGTTTTACCATCGCTCTACCCATAACAGCAAGTTTAGCAGGAGGGTCTGTGCCGAACCGATCTTTTTTGATGAAAACGGCTTGATTCAAGAAGTGGAAATGACCACCCAAGGGATGGAAGGCCCGCTTAGCCCACGGATAAAGATGGAGGCTTCCAATGCGTGCCTGCTGTCAGGCGGCGTATATATCGATTCCGCGGAACAAAACGGCAATGTATATGAGTTTTTAGGCCATATGAGAACAGGCGACTGGGCCGCCTACAAGTATTACCGGTTTGCAGGGCGTGAGCGGTCCGTTCAGGCGGAAGGGCTGGTTTACTCGCCCTGCCGCATCAGCGTCCATTTGGACAGCCCGGACGGCGTATGCGTTGCCGCCCTCACGCTCACGCCCGGCCTGCAGGGGCAGAAAAGCGTTGCGCGGGCGGAAATGACTCAAAAAACCTACGGCATCCACGCCGTATATTTGGTCTTTTTCGGAAATGGACAGGACTTCGCGCATTTAATATCATTCCATTTTGACTAGGCCAACAGGTTGAAAGGGAGCGCGGAATACCATGAACGAAAGCAAGCGGTACCATATCGATTTATTTCCCGCCCAGGGAGCGGGATACGCGATCCTTCCCGGGGACCCGGGAAGGGTGGAAAGGATCGCCGCATTTTTGGACAACCCTTTTAAACTCGCGCAAAACCGGGAATACACCACCTGGTGCGGACTGCTGCGCGGGGAACGGGTACTGGTTACCTCCACCGGCATCGGCGGGCCTTCCGCGGCCATTGCGGCGGAGGAACTCAACCAGTGCGGCGTTCATACTTTTTTGCGTGTAGGCACCTGCGGCGGCATGCAGCAGGAGGTTCTGCCGGGGGATTTGATCATTGCCACCGGCGCGGTACGGATGGAGGGAACATCCCGGGAATACTTGCCCGCCGAATATCCTGCGGTTGCCAGCTTCCCGGCGGTGCGTGCCCTGACCGAGGCGGCTGCCCGGGCGGGAATACCCTACCATACCGGCGTGGTGCAGAGCAAAGACTCGTTTTACGGCCAGCACAGCCCGGAACGGATGCCGGTGTCGGAAGAATTGGCGTTCAAATGGCAGGCGTGGGTGCGAGCGGGGTGCCTGGCGTCCGAAATGGAGTGCGCGGCGCTGTTTTCGGTGGCATCCGTGCGCAGGATGCGGGCTGGCGCGGTGCTGTCCTGCATTTGGAACCAGGAGCGCTCTGCCGCAGGAATTAGGGAACCGGAGTGCCACGATACGGCGCCGGCTATCCGCGCCGCGGTAGATGCCCTTGCACTGCTGATTGAGCAAGACCGAAAAGCCGGAAAAGCGGTTCTTTGAAGGAACTGATTTTTATTCGGCAAAATACGATTCGTAATATTTAAGAAGGAGGCGTTACGATGACCGAGGAATGGATTTATCATCGGCCGGCGGTTAAATTTTGGGAAGGGCTTCCTCTTGGAACCGGGCGGCTGGCCGCCATGCTGTATGGGGAACCGGCCGC
>CABQAC010000112.1 GCA_902462035.1 uncultured Eubacteriales bacterium | reverse complement strand
TGGCGCCTTTTTCCAAAAGGCCGGGGCTGATACTGCACGGCGATTATTATTACGGCAATCTGTTCGTACAAAACAAAACCATCGGCATGATCGACTTTGATATGTGCGGTTGGGGCAGCGAACTGTTTGACCTGTATATTCCCTACTGGCCCAAAGGGCAGGAAAACACAGACGACGCCTACCGCTGTTTTTACCAGGGCTACCGGTCCGTGCGGCCGTTGCCGGCGGGCGCCGCGGAAAGTCGGAGCGCCATGGCCGCCGTTCGTCACCTGATGGATTGCTACTGGCTGTTGGACCGCTGGGATCTGCCCGACCTGCGTGCCCAGGCCGTGGGTTTTACCGCCCGCTGCGCCCCCGTGCTCCGTTCCCTGCTGGGGCTGTAGCGGCTGCCCCGCACCCTTCCCCACGGTTCGACACAAAGCGCCGTTTTGTGCAGCTTCGCCATTTCACGGCCCGGCCGGGCGCCGAAAATTCTTCCTTCCGGGCACGTTAAATTGTTATCAAAGTCTTGTAAAACGTGGCAAAATACATTATGATAGAAAAGGTAAGTCAATTGATTCGCCTTTACAAAGCGCGGGTCCGCGCTGCGGACAAGGCCGGATTGACTACAAAAAATTTGGGAGGTTTTTCTTATGGCAATTAAAGTTGGCATTAACGGTTTCGGCCGCATCGGAAGACTTGTATTCCGTGCCGCCGTCAGCCAGCCCGACCAGTTCGAGGTCGTGGGCATTAACGATCCTTTCATCGACGTAGACTATATGGTTTACATGGTCAAGTACGACACCATGCACGGCAAGTTCGACGGCTGCATCAAGGCCGAAGACGGCAAGCTGGTTGTCAACGGCAAGGCGATTTCCGTATACGCCTGCAAGGATCCGTCCGAAATTCCGTGGGGCCAGTGCGGCGCCGACTACGTGGTGGAATCCACCGGCGTTTTCTGCACCACCGAAAAGGCTTCCGCTCACTTTGTCGGCGGAGCCAAGAAGGTTGTTATCTCCGCCCCTGCCAAGGATAAGGAAACCCCCACCTTTGTGTGCGGCGTCAACCTGGACAAGTATACCAAGGACATGAAGGTCGTGTCCAACGCGTCCTGCACCACCAACTGCCTGGCGCCTTTGGCCAAGGTGATCAACGATAAGTTCGGCATCGTGGAAGGCTTGATGACCACCGTTCACTCCACCACCGCCACCCAGAAGACGGTGGACGGTCCCTCCGCGAAAGACTGGAGAGGCGGCCGCGCCGCTGCGGGCAACATCATCCCCTCCTCCACCGGCGCCGCCAAGGCCTGCGCCCTGGTTATTCCGGAACTGAAGGGCAAGCTGACCGGCATGTCCTTCCGCGTGCCCACCCTGGACGTTTCGGTCGTTGACCTGACCGTACGCCTGGCCAAGGCCACCACCTACGAAGATATCTGCAAGGCCGTGAAGGAAGCTTCCGAAGGCGACATGAAGGGCATCCTGGGCTACACCAACGAAGCCGTTGTTTCCTCCGATTTCCTGGGCGATTCCCACACCTCCATCTTCGACGAAGAGGCCGGCATCATGCTCAACGAGCAGTTTGTGAAGCTGGTCTCCTGGTACGATAACGAATGGGGTTACAGCAACAAGGTGCTCAACCTGATCGCCCATATGGCGAAGGTCGACGCCGAATAATTCCTTTCCGCGGGGCGATCTCGAGTAAGCTCCCGGAGCAAATGCGTTTTGCCGCCCGCCGGGTTTCCGGCGGGCGGTTTTTTCTAGCTCCCCGCCAGGGGCTATTTCGCCGAGGACCGCAAAAATCCCAAAGAGAAAACCGTGAAATCGCCCGCCCTGATCCCTCCCGGACGCGGCCGGGCAGCGGAATCCTTTCCTCCGCTTTCTCAAAATCCGCTGCATGGCACACGCCGGCCGGCGTTTTTGTCTGCGCCCAGCCCCGCGGCCTTTACGAAGCTTACAAAAAATTGAACCAGCATTTTCTACGAAGAACCCCGTAAGAGACGCAAGGGACGAGGCCGCCGCGTTTAAACCCAGTATCAAAACAGCCCAGGGTGATGCCCTGGGCTGTTTTGATACTGCCTATGTCAACTGCCGTACCATTTCCCGCACGTTTTCGAATTGCCAGGTGGGTTTATAAGGCGTATCCGCCAAATCTGCGGGCTGGGCCTCGCCGGTAAAAACCAGGGCCGTATCCACCCCGCCGTTGATGCCGCAGGCGATGTCGGTATACAGCCGATCGCCCACCACAACCGTCTGTTCCGGCCCAAAACCCGCCAGCTCCAGGCACAGCGCCACAATGCTCGCGTCCGGCTTGCCAATAAAGCGCGGTTCCCTGCCCGCCGCGCAGCAGATCATTTTGCAGATGGCCCCGCAGTCCGGCACAAAACCAAAGGGCGCGGGGCAGCACAAATCCGGGTTGGTGGCGTCAAACGCCACATCCTCCCTGCGCAGCAGCTCGCAGGCGTTTACTGTTTTTTGATAGGTCAGCTCACTGTCATACCCCACCAGCACGCAGCGCACGTCCGGTTCTACCGATTCGGTCACATTCAGTCCAAAATCCCGCAGTTCCCGTACAAAAGAACGGGTGCCCACCACGAACAGCTTTTGGTCCCCGTACCGGCGCTTCATGTCCAGGCAGGCGGCGTAGGATGCGGTGACAAAATCTTCTTCAGCGGCAAATAGGTTCCAGCGCGCGAATTTTTCCACATAGTCCCGGCGGCTTTTGGTGGAATTGTTGGTGATATAAAGCGCCCGGCCGCCGATACGGCCGATGTAATCAAGCAAATCCCGCGTCCCGTCCAGCAGCGTGTCGCCCACGGCGAGGGTCCCGTCGATATCGAATAAAAACAGTTTTTTATCTTGCAGCATCCCGGTCCCTCTCCGCCGCAAAAAAGTCGAGCAGGCCCGCGGCCAGTTCCCGCTGCAGGCCCAAGTCGAACAGCAGCTGCAGCAGGCCGTAACGGTTGCGCAAATCTTTGGCAAAGCGGACCGCGTCCGCCACCATCTTGTCCGCGATTCCAAGCTGATCGGGACGGTAGGGCGCGCCCAGACCGCGCAGCAGACTGATTAAATCCTCCAGCGCGGGCAGCCGCTCCCGAATAAGCGCGGTTATCTTGGGCCAGTTTTGCTCCAGCGCGTCAATGCGCCGCATGACCTGGCCAGGGTCGTTTTTCCCCGTCTGCCGCTCCAATGCCAGCACCCCTTCCGCCGCCGGGCCGTAGGCCGAACGAACGTCCGTTTCCCACTGCGCCGCATCGAACGCCGCGGCATGTTCCCGTGCCCGGTCAAAGTCCACCGGGCCGCGCAGCAGCGCCCGGTACAGCCAAACAGCCGCCACTGTGCCCACCGCCACTTTAGCGCCGTGCAGCACCGGCGGTTTGCCCGAAAACAAAAATTGCATCTCCCAATAGTGGGAAAGATGGTGTTCGCTTCCCGAAGCGGGGCGGGAATTGCCCGCATAACTGATGGCCACGCCGGAAAGAACCAGCGCCTCCATCACCGCTTGCACCGATTCCGCCCGGCGCGCCGGCAGACCGCCGGCGCCTTCTGTCACCGCCTGGATGGACTTTTCCACCATAGACTCGATCCGGCCGCAGTGGTACTCCCCGGTTACCAGATGGGACACCCGCCAATCCAGCAAACAGACGTGTTTTCCTAAAATATCTCCCACGCCGGCAGCGATCATCTCCATGGGCGCCCTGCGCAGCAGGTCCAGGTCCCCAAACACCGCCAGGGGTACCTGCGCCTCGAAAGTTGTCTTCAAATGGTCCACAATCAGCGGCGCCACATTAGAGGAAAACCCGTCCATGGACGGCGCGGTGGCCGCTGTTAAAAAGGGGATGCCCCGCTTAAAAGAAGCGAAACGGCACAAATCGCCCAGGGTGCCGGTTCCTACCGCTAAGATCAAATCCGCTTCCGGGGGCAGCGCAATAAAAAGCCTGCCAATGGCAGCCTCGTCCGGCACCAGAGCCGGGTCGGGGTATACCCATGCCGAAACCGCAAGGCCCGCCTTGCGCAGCAGCGCTTTAACCCGCTGCCCCGCCACAGCCTCGGTATGGCAGTCCGACACCACAAAAATATGGCCGTATCCCTGCCTGGCAATCCAGCCCGGCAGCTGTTCCAACGCGTTTTCGGCCAGCATAACCGTTTTTAGCCCCGCGTTATGGCCGCGCCCGCAGCTGCAAGCCGCGGATCCGTTCAAATATGCGGCCCAATCGGTATGTTCCATGGGGATGTCCCGTCCTTTCGCATCAGCTTGGGCACGGCGCGCCGCTATTGCAAAAATCTTCCCCGGCATAAAACCATACCCGCTCTCCGCCCCTGATTGTACCCGATTTTTCCCGGGCCGTCAATTCCAGTCTATGGTTTTTTGCGCAGCTCATCTACTAAAATAGCTAGTATTTCGACCTGCTTATCCGGTACGCCGGTCACATCGATCACCCTGTTTTCCGTCAGACCATATAAATAATCGGTAGAAACTCCCATATCGCGGGCAATGCGCACAAAGATGTCGTGCGAGGGCGAACGCATTCCGGTTTCATACGCGCTAACCATGGCCTTTGTCACGCCGATCCGCTCGGCAAGCTGAGATTGGGTGATGTGTTTTTGCTTGCGCAACTTCTTGAGCCGATCTCCGAAGTCAACCATTTTCATGACCACCCTTTCACGCGGGCCGGGATGTTTTGTTCGGGCTCAGCCGCCAAATCCATCTCCTGCTTAACAAAGCAAAACTCCTTAAGCACTCCCAAATTATGATATAAGTGTATCGGTATTTTTATCACATTCGGTTTACTTTTATACATCATATAGTTGACTTAATCGAATCCCAGCGGTAAAATAAAATGGAAATGGAGGAGGATCCGCGTGGAAAAGAAGATTGTAAAAATCTGCAGGGCGGGGGCGGTTGTTCAGGCTGTAACCGGGCTGCTTGCGGGATTCCTTCTTTCCCTTCGGGAGGATTCCCTGTACCGGATTCAGTTCAGCCTGCCCACGGCGTTGTTTTTGTGGGGCGTGTCGTTCGCGCTGGCATTGCTGTTGTTTGCCGCGGGCGAAATGATCCGGCTGCTCGACCAGATCGCGGAAAAGCAGGCGGAGGAACCCCCACAGCCGCCGGTCGTTTTCTTCAAAGAACCAACGCCCGCAGACCAAGATAAAAAAACTTTTGTAAATTTTTAAAAAAAGGGTTGCATTTTGTAAAATGCCTGGTATAATAAATCTTGTCCTTTTCGAAAAGGAACAAGTTGGTGTCGATGACGGCGAGGGTACACCCGTTCCCATCCCGAACACGGAAGTTAAGCTCGCTGGTGCCGATGATACTTGGCTGGCAACGGCCCGGGAAAGTAGGAAGGTGCCAACACCGAAGCAGTCACCCAATAGGGTGGCTGTTTTTTTGTTCCGCATTTCCCCGCCCCGCCGGAGTTTCCGGCGGGGCGGATTCTGTTTTGATATAAAAAACCCGCACCGAAGGGATTTTTCATATCCCCTCGGTGCGGGTTGCTGCCCGTCGTTTTCCATTGGCTGGCCAATTGTTCTTCTCTTTTAACCGCAGACACGGCCTACACAGTCTTGGTCCCACAGTCGGGGCAGAAGTTTCCTTCCACCATTTTGCGGCATTTGGGGCAGAACTGGCCCCCCGCCTGTTCCCGCTTTACAACCTGTTTTCCGCATTCGCTGCAAAAATTGCAAGGTTCGTCAAAAGGCTTGCCGCAGCCGGTGCATACGTACGCGCCGCCGGAAGCCTTCTTTTGCCCGGATAGCGAACCCGCCATCTGCCGGGCCATTTCGGCTCCTACGGCAATTTGCGCGCCCACCGCCGCCACGTTGGACCCGCCCGGCTTGCTCATGCCGTCCGCCATATTGACGGCGGCGTATTTGCCCGTGTCCCGCACAAAGGACTGGGCCGCCACTTTTTCGGCCATGGCCTGAACTTCGGGCGGGTAATTGATGCCGATGATGTTGACATCCTCCACCCCCAGGCCGATATCGAACAGTTCCTTGTCCAACTCCTCGCACAGCCGCTTGGCGATCTTGCGGTTGTTGCGTTGAAGGCTGACCAACGCGCCGACGCCCACCGAGGCGTTTCCGTCCAAAATCGCCTCGGCCACAATGCCGCCCAGTTCGCCCATGATCCGTTCGGCGATGTCGTCCAGGGTGTAGGAAGGTTTGATGCCCGCCACTTTGGTAATGAACTTCAGATAGTCGCGGAAAACCACGATCAGGTTGCCGTTGCAGCCCACCGGAATACCGGATGGAACCTCCGGCGAAGGGATCATGATGCGCTGCCGGGTTCCCCAGCGGAGAAGCAGCTCCTTGGCGTTGACGAAGTATACCTCGGCCCGCAGGCCGCTATCCCCTCGCAAAGCGAAAAAGCCCTTCAGCGTGCTCAGAAAGGGTACGATTTCAGTTTCGATGTCGAAGGTGCCTTCTTCTTCGAACACGCCTTCTACCCGGCCCCCGGCATAGAATACGGCCTTTTGGCCCGCTCGGATGACCAAGCGGGTGCCTTTTTTTATTTCGTCGTTCTTCCATTTGTAAAACAGGACGTTGGGATTATATTCCTTCCATTCGATGGTGTCCCTGCCCTGGCCAAACCACGCCATACGGTTTTCCTCCTTATGTGATGTATCGAAAACCAGCCCCCGCCGCATGGGGACATCCTGCCCTTAAGTCCCGGTTTCCTCCCGCAGTTTGCGCAGCGCTTCCTCCACCGGGTCTCCAGACGCGGCAGGCGCCGGGGAGCCGCCATACTTGCGCTTTAAATCCTCCAACGCGCCGTCCTCTCCCTTTTGCAGTTCGGCCATAGCGTCGGCTTTGTCCTGGCGCCGCTGAATTTCTTCCTCTATCCGGTCGAATTGGGAAAGCGCGCCGCCCTGTAGGCTGTTCATCTTTTCCTGCTGCCGCACCGCCGCAATCTGGCCCTTCAGCCCGCGCAGCCGGGCGGCGATCAAATCCATATCGCCGTTCAGTTTTTGGGCCAGTTCCCGCATTTTGCGGCCATCTTCTTCCGCCTGGCTGGCCCGGGCGGCAGCGGCGGGGCGTTTTTGCTGCAATTCGACCTGGGCGGCCAAAAATTTGCGCGCGTCAGCCTCCTGCCCTTGTTCTACCGCGCCGCGGGCGTACCGG
>CABQAC010000111.1 GCA_902462035.1 uncultured Eubacteriales bacterium | reverse complement strand
GACTACTTCTATTACGAAACGCCCCCCATTTCCGGCGAGGAACTGTCCGAGTTCCGCAACCTGCTGGTTGAACAGGTAGAGCGATTTTTGGGCGATTACGACCTGGGTTACCTGGTGGGCACCTCTGTGGGCCTGACCTATGGGTACCTGGACTTGATGTTGTTTGACCCCATGGCCTTTTCCGCTGTTTTCAGGGACTTATCCGGCCGGTTCGACGCTGATTTGTACCTGCTGCCTTTCGGCAAGCCGGGCGAATACCTGCAATAAAAGCCGATCAACAAACCCGCCCCCCGCCTGCGGATTACACCGCAGGCGGGGGGCGGGTCGATTCTTTTTTTACGAGGATTTGTCCGGCTGTTCCTGCAGCAGCATTTCATATTCTTCCGCAGGCATAGGCCGCGCAAAATAAAAAACCTGAATCTCGTCGCAGCCGACCTCCCGAAGAAAACAAAATTCTTCCTCCGTCTCGATTCCTTCAGCCACGACTTTGATTTGGAGCGACTGGGCCAGACGTATGACGCTGGCGATGATTTGCCGCCCCTTGGGGGAGTCCGCCGCGCCCTCGATAAACCCCTTATCCAATTTCAGCACATCCACCGGAATATCTTTGAGCATATTCAAAGAGGAATAACCCGTGCCGAAATCGTCCATCAGCACCGCAAACCCTTGCGACCTCATCCGCGCGATCATGCCGGTGAGCAACGCAGGGCTGTCGAACACCATATTTTCGGTAATCTCCAATTGAATCAGGCGGGCCGGAATGCTGAATTCCTCCCGAATGCGGCAGTACTCCTCGATAAAATCGGGATGGTACAGGTGCAGCCGCGATAAGTTGACCGAGACGGGCACCACCGGGTACCCCTTATCCATCCATTGGCGGATCCGCTGGCATACCTGCCGGAAAATAGCCTTATCCAATTCGGTGATAAACCCGTTGCTCTCAAACAAGGGAACAAATTGCCCCGGGGGAATAATATTCCCGTCTGGCGTCACCCAGCGCACCAGTGCCTCGGCCCCGGTCAGGGCCGAATCGGCCACCCGGTATTGGGGCTGAAAATAAGCCACAAATTCCCCGTTCGCAAGCGCCGGCCCCATCCGGTTTTCCAGTTTCTTCTCCTGAATGAGCTTGCTGCGGAGGGTTTCGTCAAAAAAGGCATAGCTCGACGGATGCCGCCCCTTGATCGTTTTCCGCGCGATTTCCGCCCGGTCCATCATGGCGTCCACATCCAGGCGCCGGTCCTCCACCTCGTATACTCCCACCGACAGGATCAGTTCGTACTGGTTCTCCCTTTGCGTTTTCCTAATCCGTGGTTCCCTGCAAATGCGGCTGATCCGTTCTTCCAACGCCGCATGGTCCGCGAAGGACAGCAGCATCGCGAAATGATCCCCGCTGATATGGGCCAGCTGTTCCTCCTGGCCGAGCCTTGCCAGCAAGTGCCGGTACAAATACAAGATGGCATCGTTGCCCTCCTGGTACCCGAACACGTCGTTGATATATTTAAATTGATCCACATCCAAGCAGGCAACGGCCCACCGCCTGCCGTCATTTTGCGCCAATTGATCCGCGGCGGCCGCTTTGAACTTGCTGATCGACATGCCGCCGGTCAATTCGTCCACAAACGCGATTTGTTCCAGTTGGCGCCGGTTTTTGGCGTTTGTCGCCAGCACATAAAAAAGCAGCAGGGAATAAAGGCCGGTCAGCACGCCGCCCAGCAAGTAAGACCACCCTACCACCCGGTTCATTTTGCCTTCCACCGCCGTGGCGGGTACTACCATCAACAGGTACCAGTCGTTAACGCCCAGCGGAAGGTAGTACATATATTTGTCCGCCTTGTTCCAAAAACGGAGGCAGCCGCTTTTATTCTGTCCCATTTCTTCTTGCAGCTGTTGTGCCACGCCTTCGTTGTCGGGCGAAGCCATCCGCAGCGAACCCAGGACGTTTTGAAAGTCCGGAAAACTTTCCGGATGGTTGGACGCAACCACCGAGTCCCCGTTGCTTTTGACCACATACGAATAGCCCGCGCCGGCAAAGAAGCGGGTTTCCAGGGTTGACTGGTAATTTTCCGTGCTGTAGGTGGCAAACAGCACGCCAATAATGGCGCCGTCCCGAATAACCGGCGCGCTGTAAACATTGATATCTTCACCGCCGATTTTGTCCGTCAGGGTGTCCGAAACGCCGGTGTTGCCCTGCATTCCGCTTTGAAAATAGGGCCGGTCCGCTAAATTCATATTCTGATGGTCGGTGGTATAAGCCGTACCGTCGGGCAGGATGATTCCAAACCGCTTGTAATCGTTGTTCTTCAGCACCGATTTCAACCGGTTCAAAATTTTCTCCGGCTCAAATTCCTCCAGCTGACCGATCAGCAGCGCCACATCACTCAGCTCGTTAACGCCGGACCGTATCTCTTTGCGGATGGTGTCGGCACTTTTTTCGGAAATTTCCCCCAGGGAAACGATGATTTCATCCTGCAGGCTGCTGGAAACGGACCGGGTGTATACAGCGGTTCCGCAATAGGTTACCGCCAATGATATGAGGATGACCGCTAGAAAAGCCAAAAAGTTTTTGTGCGAAAACTTCTTCATGGCCTCCTCACTTTCCCGTCTTGCCGCGAGCGCCGCATATGGCGTATTTATGATAGAACATAACCAAGGAATTCTCTCCTTTTGGCTGCGGAAAACCCCTTTTGCGGGCGTTAGGCTTCGCGCCTATCCGCCCTCCGCTTTCCATCCTATGATGGTTCTAGGCGGGACGCCCCCAGAATAAAAGAGGCGCGCCCCGCGTCAGCGAAGCTGTTCCAGCAGATCCGCCGCGCGGTTCATCCATTCGCCCGGTACCGTTTCCACTTTACCCTCGTCGCAGGCTGCGGCCACCGACGGATCCAACGGAATTTGCGCCAGCAGCGGCAGCCCGAACTGGGCGGCCGTCTCCTCCGCTTTGGATGCGCCGAACAGCGGGATACGTTTGCCGCAGTCCGGACAGACGGTATAGCTGTAATTTTCCACCAGGCCCAACACCGGAACATTCATCAGCTTTGCCATATTCACCGCCTTGGCCACGATCATCGAAACCAGCTCTTGTGGCGAAGTAACCACAACAATACCGTCCACCGGCAGGCTTTGAAATACGGTCAGCGGCACATCGCCGGTACCGGGAGGCATGTCCACAAACATATAATCCACCTGGTCCCAAACCACGTCGGTCCAGAACTGCTTGACCGTGCCCGCGATGATGGGGCCGCGCCATACGACCGGATCTTCCTCGTTTTCAAGCAGGAGGTTGATGGACATGAGCTTAATCCCCGAAGAGGTTTCGGCGGGAAAAAGCCCCAATTCGTTGCCTTTGGCGCGTTCGCGCACGCCAAACATCCGGGGGATGGACGGGCCGGTCACGTCGGCGTCCAGCACTGCGGCGCGGTAACCCCGCCGGTTCATCAAGACCGCCAGCATGGAGGTGACCAGCGACTTGCCCACGCCGCCCTTGCCGCTGACCACGCCGATTACGCGCTTGACCTGGCTCATTTCATTTAATTTCTCCTTCGGTATCCCCTGCGTCCTGGAGGGGCAATCCGCCCCGCAGCTTTCGCAGTTGTGCGTACATTGTTCTTGCTCGTTCATCTTCAACCCTTGCTTTCCATTTTGATCATTGCCGCAACTCCCGCGGCGGGCCCGCAATCCAAAGCGAGACGTATACATAAAAATTATAATGCCGCTGTTCCGCTTTGTCAACGACGGACCCCTGCTTAGGATGCCACAAACCGCAAACAAAAACCGCCCCGGCATAACGCCAGGGCGGCTACAGGTCTTATATTTTAGTCAGAGGCGGCGTTGGCCCTGATCACACCCTCCAGCCAGCTGGGGGAATATTTATTGATGGCCCCGTCGTTCTTCTCATACACCACTTTCTTGACTTCTTCGTCAATAGAAGCGTTGAACTCGTCGCCCTTCATACCCGTCAGGACCGTGCTCTTGTTTTCGTCCAGATAGGTCTTTTCCTTGGTGATGTCGTACTTGAACAGCAGGTACATATAGCTGCCAGAGGTTACGACGGTCCCTTCCCCGGCCTTTAGATCCTTCAGCGCTTTGGTCAGTTCCTCGGTGTAACCCGCAACCTCCAGGTCGGTGACCACTTCGCGGCCGGTCACCGTGGCGTTGGGATGGGCCGCATTGTAATCGTTGGTTACTTCGCTGAACGTCTTGCCCGCCAGATAGGAATCCAGATACTTTTGCAAGTCCGCCTTGGTCTTGTCCTTGTCCTCCTGGGAGAAAGCGTTGCCGGACGAGTCCTTCAGGGAAACAGAGATATACTTAAAGGTTGTGTAATGCTCGTAATAATATTTTTCGATATCCGCCGTGGCAACCGCCTTGGCCCCGCCCTCTCCATAAATGGACTGGAACAGCTTTTTGGAAAGCGCGGTGTATTCCGACATGGTCTTCAGCGATTCCTTGGAAACGCCCATGGCGTTGTACACATCGCCGTTGGTGTCCCAATTGTTGTCCACCGAAGACTGGATGCTGGACTTTTCCTCGTTGGTCAGGGCAATATTAGCGGTCTTGCACATATTGTGCAGGGCAATCAGTTCGGCGCTGGAAGACAGCGCTTCGTTGATGATCCACTGCGTAGCGTCGGTATCCTCCACCTTTTGACCCAGGGGAGACGCGCTGGTGTCCGCCACTTGGGAAGACGCGTTGACATAGGCGCTATACAAATACATGATATACGCGCCTACGGGAACCTCGAAATCCTCTTGCTTGATGGCCCAGGAGCCGACCTTGTTGCACGCAGTGGCGGAAAGGATCAGTCCCGCAGCCAGAAGAGAAGCGACGATGCGTTTCACTTTTTTCATTTTATTTCCTCCTATGCCGAACCAAAACGGCGATTTACTGCAATATTTGGATTATACACGTTTTGCAGCCTTTTGTCCAGCGGGATTTCCCGCGATGATGGCCGGACCGGCCATCATCGCCAGCACATCCTTCAATTCCTCCAGTACGCCGTGGCCCTGCAGGCGCACCGAAAGGTACGGCTTGCTGCCCGCGCTGACCAGCACCCGCCCCTTCATGGCGGCGATCAGGCGGGAGATCTCCTCTTTGTCGATGCGCTGCTGGTACAGCAGCACCCGGCCTTCGGTCTGCTTGATCTCGTACACGCCCAAAGCCGCGGCCATGTTGCGCAGTTGGGCCACATCCACCAGCCCCAGCACCGAGACAGGCGGTTCGCCAAACCGGTCGATCAGTTCGTCCACCACGTCGGCGGCGTCCTCTTCGCTGCGGATATCCGCAATGCGGCGGTAAATATCCAGCCGTTGGTGCAGGTTGGGAATATATTCCTCCGGAATATGGGCCTCAATCTGCAAATCCACCAGACATTCGGTATCAACCGGCGCGGGCTTCTCGCCCTTCTCCACCGCGACTGCCTCGTCCAGCAGCTTTAAGTACATGTCGTAACCCACCGATTCCATATGCCCATGCTGCTGGGCGCCCAGCACATTGCCCGCGCCGCGGATCTCCATATCCCGCATGGCAATGCGGAAACCGGAACCAAATTCGGTAAATTCCCGGATGGCTGACAACCGCTTTTGGGAGATTTCGGACAGTACCTTGCCCCGGGTAAAGGTAAAATACGCAAACGCCCGGCGGGAAGACCGCCCCACCCGTCCCCGCAGCTGATGCAGTTGGGAAAGGCCCATGTGGTCGGCGTTTTCGATAATCAGCGTGTTGCAGTTCGGCACATCCACCCCGGTTTCGATGATGGTGGTGCATACCAGCACGTCGACTTCCTGTTCCAGCAGCTTGCGCCACACCTCGGAGAGTTCTTCCTCCCCCATCTTGCCGTGGGCGATGCCGATGGACGCCTCCGGAATATTCTGCTGGATGCGCGCCGCCACCCGCTCGATGGTTTCCACCCGGTTGTGCAGGTAATATACCTGGCCGCCCCGGCGCAATTCCCGGCGGATGGCGTCGTTGATGATGCCCTGGTCGTGTTCCAGCACGTATGTCTGGACCGGATGCCGGTCCTGGGGCGCTTCCTCCAGCACCGACATATCCCGGATGCCGGACAGCGCCATATTAAGCGTGCGGGGGATGGGCGTGGCGGACAAGGTCAGCACGTCCACGTTTTTACACAGTTCCTTCAGTTTTTCCTTTTGGGCCACCCCAAAGCGCTGTTCTTCGTCAATGATCACCAGGCCCAAGTCGTGGAACCGCACGTCTTTCTGCACCAGCCGGTGGGTGCCCACCACCAGGTCCAGCTCGCCCCGGCGCAGCTGGCGGATGGTCTCCTCCTGCTGCTTGGGGGAACGGAAACGCGACAAAAGCCCCACCCGCACTGGAAACCCCTCCATCCTGCGCAGCACCGTTTGGAAATGCTGCCACGCCAAAATGGTGGTGGGTACCAGCAGCGCGCACTGCTTGGAATCGGTTACGCATTTGAATGCGGCGCGCAGCGCCACTTCGGTTTTGCCGAAACCCACGTCGCCGCACAGCAGCCGGTCCATAGGCGCCGTGCTGGTCATATCGCTTTTAATCTCTTCAATGCAGCGAAGCTGGTCTTCGGTTTCGGTATATTCAAAATGGGCTTCAAAATCCCGCTGCCAGTCGGTGTCTTCCGGAAAAGCATGGCCTTTCGATTGCATCCGGTCCGCGTACAGGCGGATGAGTTCCTGGGCGATATCCTTGACCGCCGCCCGCACCCGCGCCTTGGTCTTCTGCCATTCGGTTCCGCCCAGCCGGTGCAGCCTGACCGCGGAATCCTCCCGGGGGCCGATGTACTTGGCCACCATGTCAAGCTGGGTAACCGGTACGTACAACGTGTCCATTTTGGCGTACTGGATTTTGATATAATCTTTGACAATGCCCTGCATTTCGATTTTATGAATCCCCTGAAAAATGCCGATTCCATGGATCGAGTGGACGACATAATCCCCCACCGACAGCTCCGAAAGGCTTTGGATATCCTGGCCGTGCTTGATTTTGCGGCGGGGCAGCTTGCGTTTGGCCACAGTGCCGTGGGTGATCAGCGAAAAGCCCGCGCCGGGGTATTCCACCCCGGCCGACAGGCCTCCTTCCAGCACCAACACCTTGTCCGGCACCGGCGACACGGCGTCCGGCGCGTATGCGGCGTTGACGCCGGCTTTCTGCAGATCC
>CABQAC010000110.1 GCA_902462035.1 uncultured Eubacteriales bacterium | reverse complement strand
GCAAAAGCCGCCCGTATTTTTTGTTTGCCGAATTTGTGCTGCCTGACAGCGCTAATCTTTTAGTTCGCCATGCGCGCCCCAGGTGTCCAATTCAATATAGGACAGGTAGACATTGTCCGCTTCAATGGAAAAAATCTCTTTCATCAATTGAAAAATACAGCGCGCCAGTTCTTTCTTCGCGCTAAGCTCCGACTTTCGGAACAACCGCAGATCCACATAAGCGCATGGCTTTTCGATGCCACCAAAAAACAAACGGTGTTCGCCTGTAACTTCCAGCATTAACGCTTTTTCCGTTTTACCGGGCAAAATTTCGATCAATCCACCTAAGCGGGAAGCGGTTTCCCGGCGCTGATCTTCCGACACCGGGCCGGATACTTGAATTGAAATAAAGGGCATTGAGAGTCATTCCTTTCTTAATAATCAAATAAGGCGGTCGCTTTTTAAAAAGTCTCCGGTCGATTCCATAGGAATACAGAGCGCGACACCCTTTTTCCGCAGAAGCTGGAGCTTGACATTGACCAGGTCCACCGGAACAGAAAGACAACTGGCGGCTTCGAATACCGTCTGATCTTCCCGCAGCAGCATGAGCAGTTCTTCATCGGGAATCAAGAGTTCAGCTGCAAACAGGGTCGCCTCGGATTCGGTCCGCACACTGTTGTCGAACAACGATAATTCCTGAAAGCGGCTGTTCATGGCGATTTCCTTATGCAGGACCGCGTGGCCAAGTTCATGCGCGCAAACAACGCGCTGCAGTTCCGCGGAAATGCTGTCGTTGATGACGATCACCGCCACGCGGGAGAGATAAAGAAAATATCCTTTGAGGTGTTCTCCCAAAGGAAGGGTCAGAATCTCGATATCCATCCGTTGTGCCAGCCGAAAGGGATCGCGTTCTTCCCATTTTAAAAGAAGCTCCCGCACGGTGCCGCAGATGTAATCCGTCATTCTAGTCCACACTCTTTTTCTTTCCGTATTTTTCTTTGGCCTTGTTTTTTGCGACAAAATAGGCTTGGGTAAGCGATTCGAAAAAAGCATCCTTCGCATCCTGGTCCAGCTCGCCGCCCGCGAACATCGCGGTGGCGCGTTCCAATAGGGCCTGTGCTTCCAGAGCGCCTTTATAGCCGAAATCTTCCCGGGCGTTGGCCAGAAACAGCTGCCTGCTGTCGGATTGTTCCGCATTGTCGGCCATTAAATAATCGACCGTTACGCCCAATTCATCCGCAATGCGTTTGACGACGTCAATTTTGGGGATACGGCCGTTAATTTCGTAATTATACAAAGAACGCTCCGTAATGCCGACCCGCTTGGCAAGTTCGATTTGAGACAGATGCGCGGCAACGCGGGCGGTACGCAATTTTTCATTGAATTTCATGTTTTTTCACCTTCTATAAAAAAATATAGAACAAAATTTCCGATTTCTCTTGACAAACGTTCCGAACAGGCAGTACAATGATGACGAACAAAAGTTCTGATTGTTATTATAAAACGGAATGGGAGTTCTGTCAACGGAATGTGTAAAATATTTATGTAAAATACAAAAGAATTTTACAGTCCTGTTTAACGGACTTGTAAAATCGTATGCTAATAGCAGGGGGTAGAGAACATGAAAAGACGTCAAACAGTTCCGCGTTATTTATACCGGGTACTTTTGCTGCTTCGGTTTGGGCAATTGTTATTTTTTTCCTTGGGCTGCAGCTGTGCTATCTTTTTAATCGGCACGGCCGGGGCTAGCGATTTGGGCCTGATGTCCTTATCCCAAATTTTAATTCGTGTGGTTTTGGGTGCTTTGACGCTGTTTTGCTGTGTGATAGGGCATAGAATTTGCGGCAAGCAATACCGCCGCCTGCGTGCGAAACGAAGAAGACTATCGCAACCGCGCGTAGTGTCCGCTGCTGCGTAATACTGTAAAAATTACCAGGGGCCGGGCTGCATAAACGCCATCTCCGTTCCAATACTGAATGCGTGTTTCGAAAGAATATCTTTCAGGATTGGATGTGTGGAGATGTATATCAACAGGGTGGAAATTTGTGGGGTCAATACGTCGAAACTTCCCGTCATCAGCGAAAAAGAGAAAATCGAGCTTATTCAGAAGGCTCAGAACGGTGACCGGGAAGCGCGAGACAGAATGATTTCCTGCAATTTGCGGCTGGTCCTTAGCGTCGTGCAGCGGTTTGCCAACCGTGGCGAAAATTTGGACGACCTGTTCCAAGTGGGCTGCATCGGCTTGATTAAAGCGGTGGAAAATTTCGATACCTCTTTAAACGTGCGCTTTTCCACCTATGGCTGCCCGATGATTATCGGAGAAATCCGGCGTTATTTGCGCGATAATAATTCCGTCCGGGTCAGCCGGTCGCTGCGCGATATTGCCTATAAAGCCATGCAGGTAAAGGAACGGCTGACCAACGAAAACAATAAGGAACCCGCCGTTGAAGAAATTGCCAAGGAACTCAATTTAAAAAAAGAAGAGGTTGTTCTTGCTTTGGAGGCCATTGTGGAACCGGTATCCTTATTTGAACCGGTTTATTCCGATGGAGGCGATACCATTTTTGTGATGGATCAGGTGGGGGATAACAACGACGACAACAACTGGCTGGAGGAAATCGCTTTAAAAGAAGCCATCAACAACTTAAATCCGCGGGAAAAAAAGATCCTATCCCTCCGCTTTTTTCAGGGAAAAACACAGATGGAAGTGGCAAACGAAATTGGAATTAGTCAGGCCCAGGTTTCTAGATTGGAAAAAGGCGCCCTGGAACGGATTAAAAAGGATCTGTAACGAAATGTAAAAAGCCCGGCGCAAAAGGCCTTGCGCCGGGCTTTTTACTTGGTTTTTCCTGCAAGGGATTGCCAAAGGACGGGAAGTTCCGGTTCGAACAGCAGGCCGTGGCGCGGATCCCAATTTTCACGGTTTGTTCGCAGCACCGCGCGGTAGGTCATCTTCGCGGCAATGACAACGGCATCTTCAAAACTTTGGCACGATAAAAGGGCGGCCAGCAGCGCGCTGCTGAAAAGATCTCCCGTCCCATGATAATGCCCCGGTACCAGCGGCGTTTCCGCACGGCAGAAGAAATCTTGTTCCCCGCAATAGCCGTAAGCGAAAACGCTGCCGTTCGACTCGACACCGGTCAGAACCACCCACTTAGGGCCGAGAGCGCCCAAACGCCGGAGAAACGCCTGCAGGAATGCCTGATCATACGGGCCGTCCCGGTATGGTTCCCCCAGCAGCAGAAACGCTTCGGTTATATTCGGCGTAATCCAATCCGCTTCCCGGCACAAGCCGCGCATCCCATTTACCAGATCAGGGGAGCAGGAACGATACAGCCTGCCTTGGTCGGCCATGGCGGGATCAACCAGCAAACGAGTGTGGGGCATTCTAAGACGCTCGATGGCGTTTTTAATTTGCGCAAGCTGATCAGACGATGCCGCGTACCCTGTATAAATGGCGTCGAAGGTCAGGCCCAAACTGGCCCAATGGGCGGTAATGGGGGCGATTTGGCCGGTCAGATCCAAACAAGTATTGTTGCCTAGGCCGCCGGTGTGGGTAGAAAGAACGGCAGTCGGCAGCAAGGAAACGCTGTGACCGGCAGCGGATAAAACCGGCAGCGCAATCGTGGCGGCACATTTCCCGTAGCCAGAGATATCTTGAATCGTCAAAATTTGTTTAGGCCGCATATCGATTGTTGCACCCTCCTTTTGATCAACGCTAGTTTTTCGGGGAATCGGAACAGGGAAACAGTGCGAGCCGGCACAGTTCCGGTTCTAGGTAATCCTGTAGGCGGGCACTATCCCTGGGCGCAGCGCAGTAAGCGACTTGATATGGCGTAAAGGCCAAAAGCCTGCCGCCGGATTGTGTGACCAACCTTCGGAAAATTTGATGAAGGGAAAGAAAATCCCCGGCGTACGCGCGGTACTGGCTATCCCGGCGGAAGGGGAGAGACGGCAAAGACAACTTCATTCGAACAAGAAGGTGCCCGTCTGGCGAATCCCCGGGCAGTATCATATGGGGGTGATGGGAAGGCCAAAAAAAAGATGGATCGGCATATTCCCAACGTATGAGAAAATCTGCCGGTTCGACTTGCGGTTGGTGTTCCTGCAGTGACCGCCGGCATTGGTCCCAAGGGATCAGGCTCTCCATCTGTCCCGGCGCCAAGGATTCCGGCGCGACGAATTGCAGAAAATCCCCAAAATAAACGGCATTTTCTGCCCGGGTCAGTTGAAGCAAATCCACATATGGAAATAGAAAATGGCGCAGGAGCACAACGCCTGATTCATAAAGATGTGCTGCCGCGTTTTGCAGCAAATGGCCCGCGCAATCGTAAAAGAGCGCCGCTTCCACCGGCCGCGCCGTGTGGATGACCAAACGCATCATACGATCCAAAGCCATCACTCCCTTCCGTCTACTTTTGTAAGTATACCCGAACCCACAGGTTCCTGCAAGCTGTCAAAAGAAAACAGAACAAATGTGAAACAGACATTTTACACGCTGTTCACAGAAAATACATTGACTTTATTTCGTTGGATTCGTAAAATATAACAATGTTAATCATTAACTATGTTAAGCTATTTGGGAAGGAGGATTCCGGCATGGTATGGGAGGGGGAGCGGATGTTCGACGCCGTAAGCCGGTTCCGGCAGCTGAATATCATGGAACGGTTGCAGTTATTTCCGCGCAGCGAATTGGTAACCATCAAAGCGATTGCGGACGCATCGGAAGGCGGAAACAGACGGGCCAGCGTGACCGAGATTGCCAGGCGGTTAAATGTTTCGCCGCCAGCAATCTCGCGAAAGGTGAAAATCCTGCGGGAAAAAGAATATGTTGAAACCATCATTGACGAAAACGACCGTCGTAATACCTACCTTACTTTAACGCCCAAAGGGCAGGCCGCCCTACAGGAGAATTTCAACAAAGTGACGACTTTTCTCGATCATGTGTTAAACCGGCTGGATCCGGGGGATTTGGACCATTTTTATCATTTGTTCGATAAAATATTCTTAGCGATGGAGCAGGAATTGGACCATCAGGCCGCGCGGAATAAGCCGGAAACTTCCCATTCAGAAAGGAGCGATAGGCCGAATGTTTAAAATCGTCAAAAACATGAAATCACAATGGAAAGCCGTGCTGCTGATTATTGTCCTGCTGTTCGTGCAAGCCATTTGTGACCTCTCCTTGCCGAACTACACCTCTAAGCTGATCGATGTCGGCATTCAAAACAGCGGCGTAGAATATGCGACCCCCACGGTGATTCGCGAAACTGAGTACGCCAAGCTGCAGATGATCATGACCGATACGGAAAAAGAGCTTTGGAACAGTTCGTACGAGAAGCGGGAGGACGGCAATTATTATTTGAAGGATGCTTCTGCAAAGCATCTGGAGGAATTGGACGCAACCTTTACCACGCCCATCGTCATCACCTATCTGTCAGATAAAATGGATGACCAAACCAAAGCCGCAATGGAGGCGGAATTGGCCAATGCGGCGGCAACCGGCCAGACAGGCTCTATTGCCGAAATGCGCAAGGAGATTGAGGAAAAACTTTCCGCCATGGGCGACAGCCTGCTGCATTCCTCTGCCGTCGCCTATACGAAAGCGGAATACGAGGCGCTGGGACAGGATCTGAATCACATGCAGACTTCTTACCTTTGGCGTACTGGCGGATGGATGCTGGGCGTCTCGTTGATGATGGCCTTTGCGGCGGTGCTGGTCGGGCTGCTGGCCTCCAGGGTCGGCGCTGGGATCGGCCGTGATCTTCGGGAAAAGGTGTTCAACCGCGTGGTCGGATTCTCCAACGCGGAGATCAACCGGTTTTCTACTGCCTCACTGATTACCCGAAGCACCAACGACATTCAGCAGGTACAAATGGTCTCCACCATGCTGCTGCGCATGATTTTTTACGCGCCCATTCTGGCAGTCGGCGGCATCATTATGGTGCTGCGCACCGGTGCCGGAATGGAATGGATTATCGCCGTAGCGGTAGCGGCGATTCTCTGTTTGGTCGGATTCCTGATGGTGATTGCCATGCCAAAATTCAAATTGATGCAGTCGTTGGTGGATAAGGTCAATCTGGTCGCGCGGGAAATTTTGACCGGTTTGCCGGTTATTCGGGCGTTTGGCCGCGAGGATCTGGAAGAAAAGCGCTTTGACGACGCCAACCGAAAACTGACCAAAACCATGCTGTTCACCAACCGCACCATGACCTTTATGATGCCGATCATGATGCTGATTATGAACGGAATTTCTGTTCTGATTGTTTGGGTTTCCGCCGGGCGTATTGATGCCGGCACCTTAGAAGTGGGCACCATGACGGCTTTTATCACCTATACGATGCAAATCGTGATGTCATTCCTGATGATCTGCATGATCTCCATTATGCTGCCCAGGGCCGCGGTAGCCGCGGAACGGATCGACGAGGTAATCCGCACGGAACCCACCATCGAGGATAAATCCGAGGTCAAGGCCCTGGAAAGCTGCCGCGGTCTGGTGGAATTCCATAACGTGTCCTTCCGGTACCCGGGCGCGGAAGACGATTCCCTGCAGAATATCAGCTTTGTTGCCAAGCCGGGGCAGACGACTGCCATTATCGGCAGCACCGGCAGCGGCAAATCCACCCTGGTCCATTTGATACCGCGTTTCTTCGACGTGACCGAGGGCTCCATCACCGTCGACGGCATCGATATCCGCGATCTTTCCCAGCATGCGCTGCGGGAACAGATCGGCTTTGTCCCCCAAAAGGGTGTGTTGTTTTCCGGTACGGTGGCAACCAACATTCTTTTCGGTGTGCCGCAGGCAAGCGACAGCGCGATGAAGGAAGCAGCCGCCATTGCCCAGGCGACGGATTTTATCGAGGAAAAGCCGGAACAATACGACAGCGCCATCGCCCAGGGCGGCAGCAACGTTTCAGGCGGACAAAAGCAGCGTCTTTCTATTGCCCGCGCAATTGCCAAAAATCCGAAGATTTACATCTTCGACGACAGCTTTTCGGCGCTGGACTTTAAAACAGACACGGCTCTGCGGCGCGCCTTAGCTCCCAAAGTAAAGGACAGCACCATGCTGATCGTGGCCCAGCGAATCAGTACCATTCTGTTCGCGGACCAAATTCTGGTGCTGGACGACGGCCGGCTGGTAGGCAAGGGGACCCATCAGGAATTGCTGCAAAGCTGCGAAACC
>CABQAC010000109.1 GCA_902462035.1 uncultured Eubacteriales bacterium | reverse complement strand
AAACGGATATGACGGCCCGGGTGCTGCACCGTATGGAACTGTTGGCACAATTCCCAGAAGCGGTTGCGTCACATTGGTTTCAAAAGCATCTTGCCCTGCTGCGCCAATACCGGCAGGCGGACGGCATGTACCTTTTACCCAAAGCCGCATTGGTGGAAAAGGAAACGAATTGGGTGTCGGGCGGCCATATGGGATTAGGGGAAAACCGCAGGACAAAGGATGCCGCGCTGGTGCTGGGGTCGTTCCGCGCATACCGCCTGCTGGCCAGGCTGGCCCCAGAAACGTGAAAAACACCGCAGCGTTTTACGCTGCGGTGTTTTTGGATGAGGATGGGATTGTTTTGACCGGTGACAAGATGCCCCGCCGTACCGAATCCGCTCCCGGATGGACCGCCCGGCATAGGACATGGCGGCAAAACGAAATTACTTCTCGTAATAGTTTGTGATTACAACAATTATTTATCGTTTTTCAATAAATAATTGTTGTAATTCTGTGCTGCACATGGTATACTACAATCAATATTTCAGACCCGGTATACTAAGGATGAAAGGATGATATCCGGCATGACACAATCTGTGTTGGCGAAATGGCTGAAAGGAATCCTATTGATGGTGGCCGCTTGCGGCCTTGGTATTTATGCCGTTGGTATCCCTATTTTTGGTAAGAAACTGGCGACGGCCAATCCGGAGTTTGCTTATTGCTATGTGCCGTGGCTTGTTTTTCTGTCCGTTACGGCAATTCCCTGTTTTGCTGTGCTGGTATGCGGGTGGAAAATTGCCGGAAATATTGGGCGGGACCAATCCTTCTCCGCTGCGAACGCGCGTTATTTGCGTGTTGCCGCGGTACTGGCCGCGGCGGATTCGGTTTTTCTGTTCGCGGGCAACGTGGTCTTTTTGTTTTTGAATATGAACCACCCCGGTGTTCTGCTGGCTGGTATGGCCGCGGTGCTTTTCGGCGTGGCGGTTTCGGTGGCGGCTGCGGTGCTTTCCCATTTGGTGCAAAAAGCCGCGGCACTGCAGGAACAAAGCGATTTTACGATATGAGGTAGACGCATGGAAGATCAGATTGTTTTTAATATTGATGTCATGCTGGCCAAACGAAAGATGAGCGTGACCGAACTGGCGGACCGGGTAGGGATTACCCTCGCCAATATTTCCATTCTTAAAAACGGTAAGGCCAAGGCGCTTAAAATTTCCACGCTGGCAAAACTGTGTGCGGCGTTGGACTGTCAGCCCGGGGACTTGCTGGCCTTCGAAAAGCGGGACCGAGCGCCATGAAAAGCGTCCGGCGCGTCTTGTGTGTTTTTTTGTTGGTGCTGGCGCTGCCCGGCTGCATGGCAGGCGATGACCCGGTTCCGATTCCGCGATTGCCCGGCGTGGATTTGCAGGGCGGGACGCTGGTGTTTTATTCGGACACCCACGACGGCTTTCTGGGAGATGGCGAAACCTTGGCCGTTATCCGGTTCGAGCGAGAAAAGGCAAACGCGTTGGCCCGGCAAATGGAGGGCAGCGGCCGGTGGCGTGCTTTGCCCATGCCCCAGCCGCTGCGGGTGACCCTGTACGGCGGCTGGGGCCAAAGCCCGGTTTTCACGAATGATTCGGGAGAATCGGTAGTTCCGCGGGTGGAAAACGGGTACTATTATTTTTGGAACAGAAGGAGCGGCTGCGATAACCCGGCTGACGAATGGGATTTGTTGGATGGGTACTCCTACAATTTTTCCGTCGCCCTTTATGACACCGGGCAAGGCGTGTTTTATCTGTACGAAGTAGATACCTAAAAAACCACCCTGCCGGTCATAGGCCGGCAGGGTGGTTAAGTGTGGTGTAGTGTTTTATCCTGGTCTGGTTCCGCTTTGTCCAAAAAGACAACGCCGTCCAGGTGGTCTAGTTCATGGCATAGGCATTTGGCCAGCAGGCCTTTGCCGCGCAGAAGCACCGGCGCGCCGTTTTCGTCCAGCGCCTTGACCGTTACCTGCATGGGCCGCCGAACCGTGGCCCAAACGCCGGGAAAGCTAAGGCACCCTTCCGGCGTACACTGCTCTCCCCGCTGGGATACGATTTGCGGGTTAACAAGTTTGTACCGGCAGCCCTCCCCCAAATCGACCACGACCATCCGCTTTAAAACGCCCACTTGGCAGGCGGCAAGCGCGCCGCCGTTTGGGGCGTTGTGCAGCGTGTCCATCATGTCGTTCAGCAAACGGCGGACATTGTCGTCCACCGCGGCCACCGGGCGGCAGATTTTGCGCAGTACGGGGTCGTCGAACTTCCTAATTTCCCGCAAAGCCATGTTATTCCCTCCCGCTGCGGCCGGCCCGTGATTTTGGCGGGTTATCGTCCAATTGAAAAATCCCCTGGATGGTGATGCCAAAGGCTTGCACCCGATTGCGCCAGCGCCTTGTTCAGGGTGTCGTTCCAGTTTGGCGAAGCAGGGCGTCCTATTATTCCAGGTTTGTTTTGCCCATCCCGTGTTTTGGGAACAGTGTAACGCATCCCCTTGGAAATGTCAAGCTGGGTTATTGTTTGACGTTAATCCTCTTGTTTCGCGCTTTACTTTTTTGATGCGGCGGGTTATAATACATTCGACAATTAAATGACATTTTCCTTATCAAGAGCGGCGGAGGGAACAGGCCCTTTGATGCCCGGCAACCTGCCTTGCGGCAAGGTGCTAAATCCTGCGGCGGTTGAACCGGCCGGGAGATGAGGTGTTTTGAAAACGCCTTGCTTTCATCCGCAGGGCGTTTTTTATGGAAACAGGCAAACCGGAAGCGATATGACGAAGCCCCCGGATGGGGCGTGCGAAAGGATGGATGTTAAAATGGCGGAAAAACATTTCTTTACGTCGGAATCGGTGACCGAGGGACATCCCGATAAATTGTGCGACCAGATTTCCGACGCGATTTTGGACGCGATTTTGGCGCAGGACCCCGAGGCTCATGTGGCCTGTGAAACCACCGCGACCACCGGCATGGTCCACGTGATGGGGGAGATTACCACCAGCTGCTATGTGGATATTCCGGAAATTGTGCGCAGTACGGTTAAAAAAATCGGTTACGATGACCCGGCCTGCGGATTTGACGGGAACACCTGTGCGGTGCTGACTTCTATCGACAACCAGTCCCCCGACATCGCCATGGGGGTCAACCAATCCTATGAAGCGCAGTCCGGCGCGAAGGACGGGCTGGATCTGGTGGGCGCCGGGGACCAGGGAATGATGTTCGGTTACGCCTGCGACGAAACGCCCGAATTGATGCCCATCGCGGTGTCGCTGGCCCACCGGCTTTCCAAACAGCTTGCTAAGGTGCGCAAAAACGGGACGCTTTCTTATTTGCGGCCGGACGGCAAGTCGCAGGTTACGGTGGAATTTGATGAAGAAAACCGTCCGGTACGCGTGGAAGCGGTGGTTGTTTCCACTCAGCACGACCCGGATGTGACGCTTGCCCAGCTGCGGGAAGATATTCTGCGGGAGGTCATCCGTCCGGTTATCCCGGCCGCGTTGGACAAAGGGGACTACAAGGTGTTCATCAACCCCACCGGCCGGTTTGTCGTTGGCGGCCCCGTGGGAGACAGCGGCCTGACCGGCCGTAAAATAATTGTGGATACCTACGGTGGGTACGGCCGCCACGGCGGCGGCTGTTTTTCCGGCAAGGATCCCACCAAGGTGGACCGCTCGGCTGCCTATGCCGCGCGGTATGTTGCCAAAAACGTGGTGGCGGCGGGGCTTGCCAAACGGTGCGAAGTCCAGCTGGCCTACGCCATCGGTGTGGCCCATCCCGTGTCCATCCGGGTAGAGACTTTTGGTACCGGCACGGTTGCCGACAGCGCCCTGGCGCAAGCGGTGGCCAGGGTGTTCGATTTGCGGCCCGCAGCCATTATCCGGGACCTTGACCTGCGCCGGCCTATTTACGAGCCGCTGGCGGCCTACGGGCACATGGGGCGGGAGGATTTAAAGGTCCCGTGGGAAAAGACCGACCGGGTGCAATCGCTGCGGGAAGCGGTACAATAAAACCATTAAAAAAAGCCGCCGGGGTACCTGAATTGGTATAACCCGGCGGCCTTTTTCTCTACCGTTTATAGTAGGACGCGGAGCGTGGCGAGGCGCTGTACACAATCAGGCAGGGCATGGTTGTGTTTCAGCGGATCGGGAAAATTCATCAAAAAGCCAAGGCTGTTTTAAAACCGCTTGAAAGGAAGGACGACCCATCTTCGCGCCGCCGGCTCTGCCTCCTTTTTTACGAAGCTGTATTTTATCTGAACTTATGCGGAGAAAAGGAGAAAAGGTTGGAATAAGAATCAGAAATCCCCTTTTCTTTCATTTGCGGCCGCTTTCTTCTTCCCACTGGGACCAAAACACCAAATTTGCATAAGATGAGGTAAGAATAAACCCCATCATTGGGACAAAGGAGGAAACGGCGTGGAAACGGTTTACAACATACTGCTGGTATTGCTGGCGGCGTTCGGCCTAACGGAGGTCGTGCATCTGTTGGTACTTAAGGTCATCGCGACAGGAAGGAGCGGACAAATGGTTATTATTGTCCCGGTAGCGGGACATCACGAGGATATTGAATATGTGCTGCGCAGCGCCGCCCAGCGATTAAAATGGATGGACGGCAAGGAAGACGCGCAGATTTACTGCCTGGATTACGGCATGGACAGCGAGACGCTGCGCATCTGCCGTATGGTTTCGGCCGACTACGGCTTTATGCGGATCGTTCAGCCCGAACAGCTGAACGAATGTATCGCGGGAGGCGGTTTGCAAATCACCGAGTAATGTAATATACTGAATATCTAGAAGCAGACGTTTTACAACGCGTAAAGAGACGGACGGGGAAGAACGCATGCAGGAAGAAAAGGAACTGCTACAATTGGCCGGCACGGTGGAACAGGTGGTTTTCCAAAACGAAAACACCGGTTTTACCGTGCTGGAACTGAATACGGGCCAAAACCTGGTCACCGTGGTGGGCGAGATGGTCAGCGTTTGCGAAGGGGAACAGCTTAAAGTGATGGGGAACTGGACAAGTCATCCGTCCTTCGGCACACAATTTCGGGCTCAGCTGTGCGAACGCACCATGCCTACCACCGCGTCCGCGATTTTGCGGTACCTTTCCTCCGGCGCGGTAAAGGGGGTTGGGCCTGCTACAGCGGCCAAGCTGGTGGAGGCGTTCGGCGAAAAGACACTGGAGGTATTGGAAAACGAGCCCCACCGCCTTTGCGAAATTAAGGGCATCACCCGCAGCCGCGCGTTAAAAATTGCGGAGGAGTTCAAAAGTCTGTTCGGTATCCGCGAGGTGATGCTGTACCTGGGCCAGTTTGGCATTACCCCGGCGGAATCACTGCGGGTTTGGAAGATGCTCGGCATGAACTGCGTGGAACGGATCCGCAACAATCCTTACCTGCTGTGTACAGAGGGGCTGCGCATCGGTTTTGACCGGACGGACGCCGTCGCCATGGCAATGGACCGTCCCCAGGACGACGCGTTCCGCGTGCGCGCGGGCATTCTGCACGTGATGCGCCACAACCAGGGCAACGGCCACACTTGCCTTCCGGCGGATAAACTGATCGCCGCCGCGTCCCGGATGCTGGGCGTTGCACCTGAACTGACGGAGGAAACGCTTGCGGAACTGGAACGCGACCGAAGTTTGGTGCGGGAGGAATTTGGCGGCCACGGGTTTGTGTTTACGCCCCAAATGCACCGGGCAGAGGTTTACGCCGCCGGACGCCTGAATATGATGACCATGTTTCCGCCCCAGTGCTTTTTCGATGTGGAGGAGCACATCGCGGCCATCGAAAAGGAACAGCAAATCCAGTACGAGTCTTTGCAGCGCCAGGCGATAGTGCAAGCGCTTTCGAAGGGAATGCTGATTTTGACCGGAGGCCCGGGTACGGGCAAGACCACCACCTTGAACGCCATCATTCAAATTCTGGAATGGAAGGGCCAACGGGTGATGCTGGCGGCCCCCACCGGGCGCGCCGCGATGCGGATGAGCCAAGTGACCGGGCGGGAGGCGAAGACCATTCACCGGCTGCTGGAGGTGGAATGGGACCAGGACGACCGTCCGGTATTCGCCCGCAACGAGAAGAACCTGCTGGAATGCGACGCTTTGGTGGTGGACGAGCTTTCTATGGTGGATTCTTCTTTGTTTTCCAGCTTGCTGACCGCCTTGCCGTTGGGCAGCCGGTTGGTGATGGTAGGGGACTCGGACCAGCTGCCGTCTGTGGGGCCTGGGGATGTGCTTCACGATCTGATCGACTCGGGCGTGCTGCCGGTGGTGCAGCTGCAAGAGGTATTCCGCCAGTCGATGCAGAGCATGATCGTCAGCAATGCCCATAAAATTGTGCGGGGTGAAATGCCCGAGCTGGCGGTCCGGGACAACGACTTCTTCTTTTTAAACGGAAGCGACCCGGGGAATATTGCCCAGACCATTGTGGACCTGTGCCGTACCCGGCTGCCGAACAGCTACGGCTATTCGCCGCTGGCCGATATTCAAGTGCTGTGCCCCAGCCGCAAGGGGGAACTGGGGGTTGTGGAGCTGAACAAGCTGCTTCAGCGGGCGCTGAATCCCCCGGCGCGGGACAAACGGGAAATTACCCTGCATATGACCCTGCTGCGGGAAGGCGACAAGGTCATGCAGATTAAAAATGATTACGATATCACTTGGAACCGGCCGGACGGCTCCTCCGGCACCGGGGTTTTCAACGGCGACGTGGGCATTTTGGAAACGATAGACAAATCCACCGGCTCCATGCTGGTCCGGTTTGACGACCGTGTTGCGGTTTATGGGCCGGAAAACGCCGAAAACCTGGATTTAGCCTATGCGGTGACCGTACACAAAAGCCAGGGAAACGAGTTCCCGGCGGTGGTTATGCCCATGTTCCCCGGCCCGCCGCAGCTGTATTACCGCAACTTGCTCTATACCGCGGTTACCCGTGCAAAATCTTTGCTGGTGCTGGTAGGCGTGCGCCGGGTGGTGGCCCAAATGGTGGAAAACAACCGCAAAACAAAACGGTATTCCGGCCTGCGGTATTTTTTGACACGAACGGACAACGGGGGATTACAACCGGAATCCTGACAGGGGCCGGTACGGCGGAAAGGCGGCAGGCAGATGAAACTTTTCGAGTGGGCGGCATCCCTGTTGTTTCCGGCCCGGTGCCCCTATTGCGGCTGTGTTATCGAGGGCGGCGCTCTTTGCTGCGGCAGCTGCGAAGGGAGGCTTAGGCGGATTTCGGTGCCCGTCTGCACGGCGTGCAACGTGGAGATTGGCCCG
>CABQAC010000108.1 GCA_902462035.1 uncultured Eubacteriales bacterium | reverse complement strand
CGCGGGCGCGCGGCAAATAACACAAAGTACCAAAAGGCTGGCGGATTTCTTCCAAACGGGAGGTTTTCTGTTGCGCTGAAAAAACGGCGTAAAATTGCCCGGCAAAACGGCCCGGGCATCCCGGCTTATGCGAAAGGGTGAATATAAAAATGGCGGAAACAATATCAGGACTCAAGCGCACCGGCTATTGCGGGGAGTTTCGGCCCGCGGATACCGGCCGTGAAGTGGTGGTTTTCGGCTGGGCCCAGCGCCAGCGGGACCTGGGGCAGCTGATTTTTATCGACCTGCGGGACCGCACCGGCCTGCTGCAGCTGACCTTTGACGAATCCTGCCCGCGGGAGGGTTTTGAAAAAGCGGCGAAAGTCCGGTCGGAATATGTGCTGGCCGCCCGGGGCGTTGTTCGGGAACGGGCCGCTAAAAACAAGGAGATCCCCACCGGAGAGGTGGAAGTGGCGGTGGCAGAACTGCGTATTTTGTCCGAAGCGCAGACCCCGCCTTTCGAAATTCTGCCCGACTCCACCACCAGCGAGGCGATCCGGCTTAAATACCGTTACCTGGATCTGCGCCGTCCCGACCTGCAGCGCAATATTCTGATGCGGCATAAAATCGCCAAGGTAACCCGGGACTATTTTGACGAAAACGGGTTTATCGAAATCGAGACGCCCATGCTCATCCGTTCCACGCCGGAAGGCGCCCGGGACTTTCTGGTGCCCAGCCGCATACATCCCGGCAGCTTTTACGCGCTGCCCCAGTCCCCCCAGCTTTATAAGCAGCTTTCGATGGTGGCGGGCTTTGACCGCTATATGCAGATCGCCCGCTGTTTCCGGGACGAGGACCTGCGCGCCGACCGCCAGCCGGAATTTACCCAGATCGACTTAGAAATGTCCTTTGTGGACATGGAGGACGTGCTGCAGATCGGCGAAGGCTTTATACAGCGGGTATTCCGAGAAGTTTTGGGTGTGGAGATTCCCCTGCCGCTGCCCCGGCTGACCTATCGGGAAGCCATGGAGCGTTACGGCTCGGACAAGCCGGATACCCGCTACGGGATGGAGATTACCGACCTGAGCGGCGTCGTTAAGGACTGCGGCTTTTCCGTTTTTTCCGGCGCTGTGGCCGCCGGGGGCAGCGTGCGCGCCATCACGGCGCAAAACGCCGCCGCCCAGCTGACCCGCAAGGAAATCGACAAGCTCACCGAAATGGTCCGCGGCATCGGCGGCAAGGGCCTGGCTTGGATCCGCCTAACCGGGGAGGGGGTCTCCTCCTCCTTCGCCAAGTTTATGACGCAGGAGGAAATGGACGGCATCCTGGCCCAAACCGGCGCCCAGCCCGGCGATGTGGTGCTGATTATTGCGGACGCTAAAAATGGACATGTGCTGTCCCAGCTGGGCGCGCTGCGCGGCGAAGTGGCCCGCAAGCTCGAGATCATTCCCCAGGGGTACAACCTTCTGTGGGTGGTGGAATTTCCCTTTTTCGATTATGACGAGGAACTGGGCCAATACGTTGCCATGCACCACCCCTTTACCGCCCCCATGGACGAATGCCTCGATTATTTGGAAACCGACAAAGCCATGGTGCGCGCCAAAGCCTACGATTTGGTGCTAAACGGTGTGGAATTGGCCAGCGGTTCTATCCGCATTACCAGCCCGGAACTGCAAAACCGCATATTCCGCCTGCTTAATTTAAGCGAGGAGGAATCCCGCGCCAAGTTCGGCTATCTGACCGACGCATTCGGCTACGGCGCGCCGCCCCATGGCGGCATGGGCTTGGGGCTGGACCGGTTGGTCATGCAGATGCTGGGCTGCGACAATCTGCGCGACGTAGTGGCCTACCCCAAGGTGCAGAACGCCAGCGAGCTGATGACTGAAGCGCCCGGCGCGGTGGACCAGGCACAGCTGCGTGACTTAGGTATTGCGCTCCTTTCGAAAGACACGGAAAAAGAAGGAAAGGACGGGATTTAGATGGATCAAAATCAACGCCAATGGGTATGCCCCAAATGCGGCTGCACCAGCATGACCCACGACCAATTTCAAGCCACCGGCGGCACGTTTTCCAAACTGTTCGACATCCAGAACAAAAAGTTTATCACCATCTCCTGCAACCACTGCGGTTTTACGGAACTGTACCGCGCCCAGACAGACATGGGCGAGAATATCCTGGATTTTTTGATCGGCCACTAAATTTCGAATCCGGCGCGGGGGTAAAACCGCTGGTTTTATCCCCGCCGCTTTTTGCCTTTTCCGGCCCGTTCGATATGAATATGCGGGCCGCAGGTAAGAACTGCCGATTGACAGAAGACGATGAAAGAGTATAATAATGGCGGACCAATTTGATTTTTATTAACCTGTTGTCACTTTCAGATTTTAATGGAATAACGAGAGGAGAAAACAACCAATGAAAAAGTTTATGCAAAGAATCAGCGCGGTTTCCATGGCCCTGGTGCTTGCTTTGGGTCTTGCCTCCTGCGCCAAGGACGGCGCTAAGACCGGCGCCACTTACGAGACGTACAAGGCCGCTGTGGAGAAGACCGCTGCGCTCAAAGACGTCAACTGCACCATGGACATGAACATGACGGTGGAAGCCGGCCAGGAAAAGCAGGAAGTGTCGATGGCGATGCTGATGCAGATGAAATCCATGGAGGAGCAGCCGGAAATGAACATTTCCATGGACATCAAAGCGGCGGGCGAAAGCCAAACCATCGGCGTCTATTATAAGGACGGCGTGGCGTACATGGACATGGCCGGTATTAAGCAAAAGGGCAAAGCGGATATGGACGACCTGAAAGAGCAGCTTGGCGGCCAGACCGAAAAGCCGGACGTCGAATTGCTGGAAGAAAGCCTGATGAAGAACGCGGAATACAAAAACGAAAACGGCGGTGTCGTCGTGACCGTCACGGTGCCCGCTTCGGACCTGGAGGACAGCCTTTCCGGTATGCTGGGCATGCTGGGCGGCGCCGAAGATTTTGACGGAATGATGAACTTTGAGGACGTTACCATCCAGTATGTCATCAACAGCGACGGCTACGTGGCCGAGATGAATATGGATATGTCCATGTCCATGACCGCCAGCGGCGAAAGCGGTAGCGTCAAGATGGCGATGAAGATCAAATTTGTGGATCCGGGCAAGGAAGTTACCGTGACCGCACCCAAGGATTTGGATTCTTATACCGATATGGACGCGTAACAACCGGTTTGAACAGTCAAAAGAGGAAGGCGGATAACCCGCCTTCCTCTTTTTTGCATGGAATCCGTCTTTGGCAGACCAGGCCGGACAGCGCCGCGTTAAAACCTGGTTCATAGGATACGATGCTGATTTTTTCTTGCGGCTTTTGTTCCATACGGCACCTTCTTTCCACTCTTTTACCATCCCAATAAAAACACGGCGCCACAATGGGAATTTTTCTTGACAAAGCAGACCCGTGCCTGTATAGTGGTGGGGTAAAAAGGGCAACGGCCCGGTTTTTTCAGCTTTTTTCATTTTGTAAGAACGACGGAATCGTCAAAGAAGGAGTGATCAATATGTCATACCAAAACGCCATGGACGCATTGAACTTAATCATGCCAAAAAGGATTCCGCGCACCGAATACTCGGCCAGCAGCTACTGGGCGCTGATTCAGAAGGTAACCGGCCTGACGGTAGACGAAACCAGCCCGTCGTCGGTTAAGAACGACGCGACGCGCGCCTTTGAAAAGGCCTGGCAATTCGATTTTTCCTGGAACGTGGACATCTCCCGGGGGATTTTCGGCGACCTTTGCACCAGCATGGGCCACGCGGTCTACCAGCAAGGCGGAACGGATTTCGACAGCAAGGTATACTGTCCCTTCGAGGATGAGGACGAAGTGCTTGCCTTTGACCCCTACAAGGCCTACGGCGAGCGGGACGAAGCGGAAATCATCCGCTGCTTTAACCAAAGGTATGCTCAAAATAGGGCGCTCCACCCCGACCAGGTGGTGACGTCTGGCATCTATGTGTCCATGGTATCCGGACTGTTGGAGATTTTTGGGTGGGACATGTTGCTGCTGGCCCTGGGAGTGGACCAGGACGGCATGGGGCAGGTCGCCAACCGGTATGCCGATTGGATTTTGCAGTACTTTAAAGCGCTTTCGAAGTGTGACGCGCCGGTTGTGATGGTGCATGACGACATTGTGTGGACCGCCGGGCCCTTTGTTTCGCCCGAATGGTACCGCAAGTATGTATTCCCCAACTATCAAAAGCTGTTCGAGCCCCTTTATCAGGCGGGCAAACGGGTTATTTATACTTCCGACGGCAACTACAGCCAGTTTATCGATGACGTGGCCGCCTGCGGCGTCAACGGCTTTGTGATGGAGCCGACCACCGATATGGCCTATATCGCCCAAAAGTACGGAAAGACCCATGCGTTTATCGGCAACGCGGACTGCCGCATTCTGACCTACGGCACCAAGGAAGAGATTCGCCGCGAGGTGGAGCGGTGCGTCGATCTCGGCAGGGACTGCCCGGGCTTCATCATGGCGGTGGGCAACCATCTGCCCGCCAGCGTTCCAGTGGATAACGCCATCTACTACAACCAGGTGTTCGAGGAATTGCGGGACCGGCGGTAATTACGGGAAGGATGCGGTATGGTTGAAAATAACCGGCTATAAACTCTATCCGGTACAGCCGCGATGGCTGTTCCTTAAACTGACCACCGACGCGGGCCTTGCGGGCTGGGGAGAGCCGGTCATCGAGGGCCGGGCCGATACCGTCCGCGCCGCGGTGGAGGAATTGATGGATTACCTGGTGGGCAAGGATCCCATGCGCATCGAGGACCATTGGCAGACCCTTTACCGGGGCGGCTTTTACCGGGGCGGACCGGTGCTGATGAGCGCGATTGCCGGTATTGACCAAGCGTTGTGGGATATCAAGGGCAAAGCCCTGCAGGCGCCGGTTTACGATCTTTTGGGCGGCTGCTGCCGGGATTCTTTGAAAGTGTATTGCTGGATCGGCGGCGACCGGCCCGGCGATATCCGCGCCGCCGCGCGGGAAAAGTTCGATCAGGGCTACCGTGCGGTCAAAATGAACGGCACCGAGGAAATGCACTATATCGATTCTTTTGCAAAGGTGCAGGCGGTGGTGGACCGGGTTGCCGCCATCCGCGAGGAGCTTGGCATGGAAATGGATGTGGCGGTGGACTTTCACGGCCGGGTGCATAAAACCATGGCCAAGGTGCTCGCCAAAGAGCTGGAACCGCTGCATCCCATGTTCCTGGAAGAACCGGTTCTGCCCCAGAACAACGAGGCGCTGCGGGAAATCGCCCGCCATACCGCCACGCCCATCGCGGTAGGAGAGCGAATGTTTTCCCGCTGGGACTTTAAAGATTTATTGATTCAGGGTTATGCGGACATCATCCAGCCCGATCTGTCCCATGCCGGCGGCATCAGCGAATGTAAAAAAATCGCTTCCATGGCCGAATCTTTCGACGTGGCCGTGGCGCCCCACTGCCCGCTGGGGCCCATCGCTTTGGCCGCCTGCGTGCAAATGGATATGTGCACGCCCAACGTGTTTATCCAGGAACAAAGTCTGGGCATCCACTACAACCAAGGCAGCGATTTGCTCGATTACTTAAAAGACCCCGCGGTGTACCATTACGACCATGGTTCGATCAAAGTGCCGAACGGCCCCGGCCTGGGTATCGAGATCGACGAGGAGAAGGTGCGGCAGGCCGCCGCAACGGGCCACCGCTGGCGCAACCCGGTGTGGCGCAACTACGACGGCACGGTTGCCGAATGGTAACATGAAAAGGTCTGGGAATTCCTCCGCGCGTTTTGGAGGTTCGTAAGCAAGAGCAAAGCCTAATTTTTGCGGTCCGCACCATAAAAGTGTAATCGTATGGATCATTTACTGGGTAATGGCACATGACCTGCGTAACGCGGACCCCAGCATCGCAAAAAACGGCGCCGCTATGTAAAATGCGGCGCCGTTTTTTGTCTTTTTACCCCTTGCGGGCAGACGTGCCCCCCATTGCGGAAGCATGGAACCCCTCCAGCTGGGCGCGCAGCGAATCATTTTCCGCCCGCAGGCGGTCATACTCCCATTTGGGCACCGTCTGCTCCCCGCGGCCAAAAAGATCTTCTTCCCCCACAAAACCGGACGCCCCCAATTGGTACGGCTTGCGGCGGCCGGGTCCCAAATGGATTTTGGTAATGGTATACTCCTTGCCGTTGCCCGGCTGGGACGCCCCGCTTCCCCAAGCGTCGGGGAAAATACCGCCTGTTACCCGCACGGTGTCGCCGATTTGATGACTCATCATTCCTAACCCGCCTTCCCATAATGTAACCGGCAGCAGCCGCTCCCCAGTCAAATAAGGCAGCGGATCCGCCGGCTTTGCGTCGATCCAAAGGCCCGTGTGCAGCTGTCTGCGGCCCTGGGCCAACATCCCGGTGGCGCCTTCTGTGCCGATCGTTTCGCCCGTTCGCAGCGTTCTGCCAACATTGACCGCCACGCTGGTCAAATGCCGGTACGAAACCGTTACCCGGCCGTTTGGGGAACGGTATTCGCACACCATGCCCCATTGCGGGTCAAACCGGGCCGCCATCACCCTGCCGGGAAATAAGGCGCACACCGGCTGGTTCCACTGGCCGGAGGTATCCAGTCCCGGATGCGTCCGGCTAAAACGGCGCAAAATAAGGGCATGGCCCCCGTCGTACGGCGGATATTGTTCGATTTTCTGGTTCATCTGCGCCATCCGCCCGCCTCCGTTTTTAGAATAACCTGCGATTTCATTTTTGCCCAAACCGCGCTGGTTTAAACACCCGGGCGAATCATGAATTTTTCTTAAAATCTGCAATTAATTGTTGAGAAAACTTTGTCAAACGGTTATAATATGTAAGATAGCAGGCAGTTGCTTCCATTAGGATGGAGAAAAACAAGCGATGTGCATATAGATTGAATTTGGAGGATCAACATGTTTACAAAGGATATTGGAATCGATTTGGGAACAGCGAACACTTTGGTTTATATCAAAGGCAAGGGGATTGTCATGCGGGAGCCCTCGGTTGTTGCTGTGGACGTCCGTTCGGATAATGTTTTGGCAGTGGGAACCCAGGCGAAAGAAATGATCGGCCGCACCCCCGGTTCTATTGTAGCGGTGCGCCCCCTGAAGGACGGCGTGATTGCGGATTTTGACGTGACCGCCACGATGCTGCGCCATTTTATTAAAAAAGCGGTGAAGTCGGGCCCCTTCAGCCATCCCCGGGTGGTCATCTGCATTCCTTCCGGCGTGACCGAGGTAGAACGCCGCGCAGTGGAGGACGCCGCGCGCAAGGCGGGCGCCAACGAGGTGGATTTGATCGAGGAGCCG
>CABQAC010000107.1 GCA_902462035.1 uncultured Eubacteriales bacterium | reverse complement strand
CGCCGCCGCTTCTTTTTTCTCCCCGCCGCGTCATATGATAAATCAAAATCATCTGCGAGGTACATGGAGAGACAAAACCATGAAGCTTAGGTTGTTCGGCTACGAGATTACCATCAGCTTTTATTTTGGTGCCATGCTGCCCCTGGCGCTGCTGCTGGATGCCACCGGCGCGGTGCTTTGGGGCATGTTTGCCGCGGCAGTGCACGAATTGGGGCATTTGTGTATGATGCGCCTGCTGGACTGTCCCAAATGCCGGATTCAATTCACCGTATTCGGCATCAAAATGGTGCAGGAGGATTACGGCGGGTACGGTTACCGCAGGGACTGCCTGATTTCGGTCGCGGGGTCGGCGGTCAACCTGCTGCTTTTTGCCGTCTTGATGGCAATTGGAGGGGTGGTTCCGTCCTGGGGGCTGCAAAACGCGCCGGCCATGTCCCAACTGGCCATCGGTTTGTTCAACCTGCTGCCCGTTTACCCGCTGGACGGCGGCCAGGCTTTATATTCGGTGCTGTGCGGGCGGTTTTCCTTGCATACCGCGGGCCTGGTCGTGAACATCGTCTCCTTCTTTTTCTTGCTGCCGGTGGCGTATTTTGGATTTTTGCTGCTGTTCCAGTCCAGATATAATCTTTCGGTTCTGATGATCGTGGTGTATTTGGTATTTATGCTGGTGCTCAAGGAAAAGCGCTGACGGCGGCGTCCAACAGAAATTTCTTCTGATAAGATATCATTTTTATCGCATAACCGGCGAAAAACCGCACATAACCGGTTGGTCGTTTGCCGCCAGCCTTGCCTGCGATGCCCCGTAAACCGACTGCCGCGAACGCCGCGTCTTTTGGACCTATTTCGCAGCGCGGAACGGGTTCGGCGTTGCATTGCCGGCCGGATTACAGTATAATAAAATACATAATAATCGGGATACCTGAATTGCAGTGAGACAGGAGAAAAAGACATGAACCCGGAATTGGAAAAGATATTGATGGACGTACAAAAGCCCGGGCGGTATACCGGCGGAGAACTGAATGCCGTAATCAAAGACAAAAGCGCGGTGGATGTCCGCTTCGCCTTTTGTTTTCCGGATACCTACGAGGTCGGTATGTCCCACTTGGGAATGAAGATTTTGTACAGCCAGTTTAACGCGCATCCAGCCGTGTGGTGCGAGCGGGTTTTCGCGCCGTGGGAAGATATGGAGCGGCTGATGCGGGAGCGCGGTATTCCGCTGTACGGGCTGGAAAGCGGCGACCCGATAACGGACTTTGACTTTATCGGGTTTACCCTGCAATACGAGCTTAGCTATTCCAACGTGCTTAACATGCTTGACTTGGCCGGTATTCCGGTACTGTCCCGGGACCGAGAGGGATTGGGACGCATTGTCGTAGCGGGCGGGCCCTGCGCGTGCAACCCGGAGCCGCTTTCTGACTTTATCGATCTCTTTTTCCTGGGGGAAGGGGAGGAAGTGGACCTGGAGGTTATCGAACTGTACCGGGCCTGTAAGCAAAAAGGCGCGTCGCGCCAAGCGTTTTTGCGCGCCGCCGCCCAAATCCCCGGGGTATATGTCCCTTCGCTGTACGAAGTCGCTTACAGGGCGGACGGCACCATCGAGCGGGTTGTCCCCCAACAAGGCGTGCCCGCCACGGTTCAAAAACGGATTATAACCAATTTGGACGAGACTTTTTACCCCGAATCCTTTGTCGTGCCGTTTGTGGAGGTGGTCCACGACCGGGCGGTGCAGGAGGTGTTCCGCGGCTGTATCCGGGGCTGCCGCTTTTGCCAGGCGGGCTTTCTGTACCGCCCGGTACGGGAAAAATCCGTGGACACGGTGGACCGCCAAAGCCGCAGGCTTTGTGAAACCACCGGTTACGACGAAATTTCCCTTTCCTCGCTGAGCACCAGCGACTACACTAAAATTACCGGCCTTCTGACGCGCCTGCTGGATTGGTCGGAGCAGGAGAAGATCAGTTTGTCCCTGCCTTCCCTGCGGGTGGACGGCTTTTCCGACGAGCTGGTGGAAAAGCTGCAGGTCATCCGGCGCAGCGGTTTAACTTTCGCGCCAGAGGCTGGCACCCAGCGGCTGCGGGACGTTATCAATAAGAATGTTACCGAGGAGGAAATCCTCGCTACCTGCCGCAAGGCGTTTTCCGGCGGCTGGACCAACGTCAAGCTGTATTTTATGATCGGCCTGCCCACCGAAACGCTGGACGACGTGGCGGGAATCGCGTCCCTGGGCCAGCGGGTGGTGGACGCGTATTATCGCCTGCCAGACCGCCCCAAGGGGAAATCGGTGCAGGTGACGGTCAGCGCGTCTTCCTTTGTGCCCAAACCGTTTACCCCCTTCCAGTGGGAGCCGCAGGACACCGTCGAAATGCTGCGCCAAAAGCAGAACCACCTGATTTCCGCCGTCACCACCCGGAAGATCAAATGCAACTGGCACGACGCGGATACCAGTTTCCTGGAAGGCGTGTTCGCCCGGGGCGACCGCCGGTTGGGGCCGGTGCTGCTGAAGGCCCACAAGCTGGGATGTAAATTTGACGGATGGGCGGACTTTTTTGATCTGTCACGCTGGCTGGAGGCCTTCGAAGCCTGCGGCGTAGATCCGGCGTTTTATGCCAACCGCCGCCGCTCTTTTGACGAGGTGCTGCCTTGGGACCATCTGGATTACGGGATTACCAAGGAGTTTTTAGTCCGGGAATGCGAAACAGCGTATCAAAATAAGACAACGCCCAATTGCCGCGCGCATTGCTCCGGCTGCGGCGCGTCGCGATGGAAGGCGGGTGTGTGCGTTGACCACCGTTAGAATTTGGTTCCGCAAGGAGGGCACGGCACGGTATATTTCCCATCTAGATTTAAATCGTTGTATGGCCCGCGCCATCCGCCGCGCCCGGCTTCCCGTCTGGTGTACCGAAGGGTTTAATCCCCATCCCTTTTTAACGTTCGCGCTGCCCCTTTCGCTGGGGGTGACAGGGCTAAACGAGTCCATGGATATCAAAATGGAACAGATGCCGGATCCGGACGAGGTGAAAAAACAACTGAACGCGGTGCTGCCCGCAGGGCTGACGGTTATTTCTGTAGCCCAGGCGGAACAAAAGCCGGGGCTGATCGCCGCGGCGGACTACGAAGTGGAGCTGTTGGAATGCTCGGTGCCGCTGGCCGAAGCAATGAGCCGGACCGCGTCGTTTTTTCAGCAGGAGACGATTATGGCGCGGAAAAAGAACAAAAAAGGCGAATGGCGGGACTTGGATCTGAAACCGCTGATTTTGCAGGCGTTCCTACGCAAGAAAAGCGAATCGCTGGTCCTTTCCCTCCGGCTGCCGGCGGGCAGCGGCGAAAACGTCAACCCGGCCCTGCTTTTGGACGCTTTGTTCGACTATGGAGGCTTTGCCGCCCGGCCGGAAACAACGCGGACGGAAATGCGGACGGCATCCGGCGAAATTTTTCGGTAAGATGAAAAAAACGCTTGCATTGGCCCAAATGCAGTGTTATACTAAAAAAGCATTTGGATTGCCGTCGCGGGGCGCGCGATGGGGTTTGATGCCCGATGGGCGACATCGTGACATTGAAGCGGACAGTCCTCTGCGCTTATGCGCATGAATGTCTGAATTTGAAGGAGGATATCGATTAATGGACGCACTGAAAATGATCGCTGCGGATTCCCTGAAAGCCGAACTGCCTGTTTTTAACATCGGCGACACGGTAAAGGTGGACGTGAATATCCGCGAAGGCGAGCGGGAAAGAATCCAAAGTTTTGAAGGTACGGTAATTGCCAAAAAAGGCAGCGGCGTGGCCGAGACCTTTACTGTCCGCCGTGTGTCTTACGGCGTGGGTGTGGAACGTGTTTTCCCGATGCATTCCCCCAATGTTAAGGGCGTGAAGGTGATCCGCAAGGGCAAGGTTCGCCGGAGCAAGCTGTACTACCTGCGCGACCGGGTCGGTAAGGCCGCTAAGGTTAAGGAACAAATTTAAAAGCGGAAAAAGGGACGCTACGTCCCTTTTTTGCTTTTCTGGGGCTTTTTTGCGGTTCATGCCGCAGGGCCTGTGGTTTTGGTTTTACACCCGGCGAAAGGAATGATAAAAATGGACGACATCACCCCGGTACAGTGGTTTCCGGGCCATATGGCCAAAACCCGCCGGAAAATAAAGGAAAACCTTGCTAAGGTGGATGCCGTGGCGGAACTGCTGGATGCGCGCATTCCCATCAGCAGCCGCAATCCGGACTTGGGCGGCCTGATCGGCCAAAAGCCGCGCATTGTGCTGCTGAATAAGGCGGATGCGGCGGACGAACTGGCGACCAGGCGGTGGCTTTCCCATTTTCATAAACAGGGAATCGGAGCGCTGGCGCTCGATTGCCGTTCTGGCAAGGGGCTTAACCAGTTTGCTCCCGCGGTGCGCGAACTGCTGAAAGACCGCATCGCGGCTTGGGCCGCCAAGGGAATGGCCGGCCGGCCGATCAAAGTAATGATCGTCGGTATTCCCAATGTGGGCAAATCCTCCTTTATCAACCGGATGGCCGGGGGCGCCCGCGCCAAGGTGGAGGACAGGCCTGGCGTCACCCGGGGAAATCAATGGTTCTCCATCGGCAAAGGTTTGGAACTGCTGGATACCCCCGGCGTGCTGTGGCCGAAATTTGAAGACCCGGCGGTAGGGGAACGGCTGGCCTTTATGGGGTCGGTGCGGGATACGATCCTGGATACCGAACAGCTGGCCGCCAGGCTGGCTTCCCTGCTCGGCGGGGAGCACCCTGGGATGCTGCGCGCCAGGTATAGGCTGCCGGAAATCGAAATCAGCGACGGTTTTGCCCTGCTCGAACAAATTGGCCGCAGGCGGGGGATGCTGGTGTCCGGCGGCGAGGTGGATTTGGAGCGCGCCGCATCGACCCTGCTGGATGAATTCCGTGGCGGCAAGCTGGGCCGCATTACATTGGAAATGCCAGAAGACGATGTTTGAAAAGGCGGGATGTTCATGGAACAGGATTGGCTGGCTTACGAGGCGGAAGCCAGGGCTGCGGGTTTTTCCGCGATTTGCGGTGTGGACGAAGCGGGCCGTGGGCCGCTGGCCGGCCCGGTATTTGCCGCGGCGGTCATCCTGCGGCCGGGCGAGACGATTCCCGGAATTAACGATTCCAAAAAACTTAGTGAAAAAAAGCGGGAACAGCTGTTCGATATAATTGTCCAGGGGGCGGCCGCGTATGCGGTGGCGAGCGCAACGGTGGAAGAAATTGAATCCTTCAACATTTTAAACGCTACCTTTTTGGCAATGCGCCGGGCGGTGGAGGGGCTGCAAATTCCGGCGGACTTCGCTTTGGTGGACGGCAACCGCCTTCCTCCGCTGGATATTCATGCCAGAGCGGTGGTGAAGGGGGATTCCCTTTCCGCCTCAGTGGCGGCGGCTTCTATACTTGCCAAGGTAAGCCGTGACCGCCTGATGCTCGAAATGGACCGTCGATACCCCGAATATCAGTTTGCCAGGCACAAAGGGTATGGGACGGCGCTGCACGTGGATTTAATCCGTCAATACGGACCGTCCCCCATCCACCGGATGAGCTTTTTAAAGAATATCCTGCCCGGGTGTCCGGGCGAAAACCAGTGAACCGCAAGGGGGAAGCGGGGGAGGAAACCGCTCGAAAATTCCTGGAGAAAAAGGGGTATCGGGTAGTATCCGCCAATTACCGCTCCCGTTTTGGCGAGATAGACATAATCGTTCAGAACGAAAAATATATTGTTTTTGTTGAAGTAAAAGCGCGTTCCGAAGGGGCCATTGCCCGCCCCATGGAGTTCGTGGATGTTCCAAAACAGAAACGGATTATCAAGACGGCCTTGCTGTTTTTAAGTTCCCACCCCACGCCGCTGCAGCCGAGGTTCGATGTGGTGGAGGTATACGGGCAGGGCCGAAAGCCTGTGGTGAACCATCTGGAAAACGCATTTGGAACGGAGGGCGGCTATGCGGCTTTTTGACCTGCACTGCGACACCCTGTACGAGGCGCAAAAGCGTGGCGCTTCCTTGCTGCGCAATGACTTGGCATTGGACGTGGAACGCGGCAAACAGTCCTACCGGCCATGGGTGCAGGCTATGGCGGTATGGATGCCCCGGGGAACCCGCGGAGAACCGGCGATGGAATTGTTCCGCCGCTGCCTGCAATATCTTCGGCGGGCTTTGGAACAGGATCCGGCGTTGTGGCTGTGCAAAAGCCGGGCGGATTTAAACGCGGTCAGATCAGGGACAGGGACTGGTATTCTGCTGACGGTCGAGGGCGGATCGGTTTTGGGCGGAAAACTCGAAAACATCGCTTTGCTGCGTGACTGCGGGGTGCGTGCGCTGACCCTGACCTGGAACGACAACAATGAATTGGGCGGCGGCAGCGATGGGATTTCCCCTTGCGGCATCACGCCTTTCGGCCGTGCGGCGGTGGCCGAATTGGAGCGGCTGGGCATCGCGGTGGATGTTTCCCACGCGAGCGATGCGCTGTTTTCCGATGTATGCGAATGTGCCGCTAAGCCGTTTTTGGCCACCCACAGCAACGCAAGGGCCGTCTGTCCCCACCGGCGGAACCTGACAGACGCCCAATTTGCGCAAATTGCGCGCCGGGGCGGCGTGGTGGGCATCAACCTGTATCCCCGGTTTGTCACCGGCGGACCGGATGCCTCTTTTGACGACATTTACCGCCATATCGACCATTTTTGGGCGTTGGGCGGGGAAAAAGCGGTTTCCCTAGGCTCCGATTTCGACGGTGCCCAAATGCCCTCCTGCTTACAAAGGGTGGAGGACTTTTGCCGGTTTTACGAGTATCTGCTGGCGAAAAATATCCCGGAGGAATGGATTTCAGATCTCTTTTTTGAAAACGCGTTCCGTTTTTTCACAGGGCTTTGACATGCCACAGGGTCTGTATTAAAATAGAAGCATCCGGAACAAAAAAGGAGAAGGAAAATGAACTATTGCAGTACGAGGAACCGCTCCCTGCGTGTCAGCGCCGCTCAGGCCATCGCCCAGGGCATTGCGGCAGACGGCGGCCTGTTCGTCCCGGAGGAATTTCCGGAAATCACCTATCAGGATTTGTGCGAACTGGAAGCGGACGATTACGTCACCAGGGCGGAAAAAATCCTGAGCAGGTTCTTGACCGATTTTACCCGGGAGGAAATCGCCTCCTGCGTAACCGGCGCGTATACGGCGGAAAAATTTGAAAACGGCGCGACCGCGCCCATGACGCTGCTCAACAACAGCACCTATGTGCTGGAACTGTGGCACGGGCCGACCTGCGCGTTTAAGGATATGGCGCTGCAGCTGCTGCCCCGCCTGCTGCAGGTGGCTGCCAAAAAAACCTGCGACGGC
>CABQAC010000106.1 GCA_902462035.1 uncultured Eubacteriales bacterium | reverse complement strand
AAGGATATCAGGTATCCCGCCATTAAAAACACAACCACGCCGGGCGAAATGCCGAAGTTTTGCTGGATCATCCCGCCGTAGCACAGCACAAACAGCGAAACAGCCAACGTGGTGCCCAGTGAACGGACCAAACCGTAAACCAGCACGCCGCGGCTGGAAAGCGGCGCGGAAAACAGGAAGTTGACGTCCGGCATGCGGAACAGGCTGCCGCCTTTGGACAGGCCGGAAATGGCGCCCATGACCATAAAAGCGGTGAGCACCGCAAAGTATATGGCTTGCAGCACCCGAATATCCTGGTAGGACTCTTGTTCTTGCGGGTCGATCATGCCGGAAAGCAGCCCGAACCCCATCACCACCACCAACACCAGATAAGAAATCAGTTTGCCGGGGTGATGGATGATGTCGAGCAGCGTATTTTTCATGGTCTTGCGCAGCAAAAAGGCAAGGGAGCTCATTGTCCCGCCTCCTTCTGCGACGGTTTTTCGGTGATGGAGAAAAACAGGTCGCTCAAGTTTTCGCCGGTTGCCTCCACCTCGCCCCGGGTGCGGACCGCGGCAACGCTGCCGTCTATCATAATCAGCGTTTTATCCCAAAACTCGGCCACGCTGTCCAGCATGTGGGTACTGATTAAAATGGCGCACCCTTGTTCCTTGCGCTCCACCATCATCTCCTTTAACTCCTTGATGGCATGGGGGTCAAGGCCCACCAGCGGCTCGTCGAACAGCAGAACCTTGGGGCGGGGCAACAGCGCGCAGCAAATGCTCAGCTTTTGCTGCATGCCTTTGGACAGTTCCTTGCCCAGCTTGTTTTTCTTATCCGCCAGTTCAAACCGCTCAAGCAGCGCGCCGCAGTCCGCCTGCCAATCCTGCAGCCGGTAAGCCCGGGCGATAAACTGCAGGTGTTCCTCCACCGTCAGCATATCGTAAGGCGCGGGGATTTCCGGAATATAGCCCAGTTCCCGCTTGGCCTCCACCGATTTATTGGGGTAACCGCCGATCCAAATCTCCCCTTGAAAGCGCAGCAGCCCGGCAATACATTTGATGGTGGTGGATTTGCCTGCCCCGTTTGGGCCAAGCAGAACGGTGATCTCCCCCGGCTCCACGGTAAAGGTAATATCACGGTTGGCAAGCGTTTTGCCATAGCTTTTGGTCAGCCTTGTCACAGACAGCATAGCGGCCCCTCCTGTATGATTGTACTAATTATTTAATACAATCATACACGACCCCATCCGCCTTGTCAAGAGCCGGGCTGTTAAAAAAATGTCAAGTTTTAAACCAGCTGCCTTTTGGCAGAACAGCGTCCGCGCCATGCTGCATGGCATTCCGCGGTAACGCACCGTCCACGATTGCCAGCTTGACCGCAAAAACCGTTTCCCGGCGGCCGCGCGCAGCCTCTTTCCGCTGTTTTGATACGGATCCGTTTTGGCGCAGCCGGGCGAGCCTTTGCAGATCTTCTATACAACGGGCAAGCGGCACGGTCCTAAAGGACCGTGCCGCTTGCAGATACACCCGTGCGGTTTTGGAGATTAGTTGATGACCACCGTTTCGCCTTTGATCACCTTTTGGGTAGAAGTGATCAGCCGGTCCACCAGGCTGGCTTTGACCAGCACGATGTCCTCGCCGTTGAGGCGGTACACATAGCGGCGGTTTTCCGTGGGAATCAGCTCGAGCACCGAGGGCTGCAAATCGTACCCGGGGAAGAACTCGAATTCGACCCGTACGGTGGGCTGCGCCGTGGTTTCGCCTTCCAGCGGCGCGTCCTTCAGCAATCCGATGATAGTCTGATAATACTTGCCGAAGTTGTCCTTTTCCAGCTGAGTGCCGTTGTAGGTGGTGGTATAGTTGTACGAATCCTTCCCCAGGGAGGAGGTTTGTTCCTCGTCCTTCTCCCGGGTGCGTTCAAATACATACTCGCCATCCGGCGTAGTGACTTTCAAGCGGGAAACGCACTCGATGTTCATCAGATAAAGAAGATTGGAGCGCATGGAGAACACATCCTGATTCGCCCAAGCGACCATCGAGGAATCGGACACGCGGAAAACAACATTGACGCCCTCCCGCATGATATAGGTGCCGTCCTCATCGGTGTTGCCCACCATGAGTTTATATTCCTTGTCATTCATGGTGTAGGCGGCAATTCCCTTGGGGGCCGTCAGGCCGTATTTCTCCAAATCCTCCTGCGTGGGGTTGGCGCAAACCGCCTCGTCCGCCGTCAGCGAATAGAAGTACGGCATGACGTCGTCGATAAAGTTCTGGTTGATACCCTCCCGAATGGGCTCTACCATGATATAGGGAGACAGGTTGAGGACGTCCGCAATATTGGTAGAAGTATTGGTCTTAATTACAATGGGCTGGGGGAAGTTCGCGCCGGACAGCGTGATGGTTCCAAAATCCGGCTGCTCCTGGTTGCCCGAGGAATCGGTTCCCAGCTCGTTGAGAAGAGCGGTGTCGATGTAAAGCAGCGGGTCGGCAAAAACGCCGGCGCTGATCGAAGCCGAATAGACCTTCTTGTCGCCTTCCGCCATCACGTAATAGTTGGCGGTAGATCCGGGCAGCAGCGAGCCGATATACAGCTTGCTGGTAGTCCCGTCGGTATAGGTGGCCGTCATGGTGGCCTGGGGCTTATCCAGCCCGTATTGGGTCAGGTCGGCGGTCTCGCCAAAATCGCGCAGGGCGGTCAGACTGGCCATGTGTTTGGCCGCGGCCGCGACAGCCGACGTGTTTACGGTCAAATCCTCGTACCCCTGCACGGTAAACGCGCTGTCGTTGGGCACAATGGTATAGCTGCCTTCCTCATTTTCTACCAGAATGTTCTTAATATTGCCGGTTTCCTGCTGGAAGATGGTGATAGCCGGCGCAGAAGACGCGCCCTCACTGGATGTGGCGCCGCCCCCGTCGCCTTTGGGAAGCAGGAGCAGCAGCGCCGTTCCCCCGCCAATGACAACCAACACCACTAGGATGATGATGAGTTGCCGGACTTTTTTACTCATAGGTGCCTCCTTCTGAGCCACATGACAAAGCCAGCGACCAGCACCGCCAGGGGAACGATTACCGTAAAGATGATCATGCCGTATGTGGTGATCTGAGAAGCAGACAGCGTCAGATTATTTTGGGAAACGCCCACCGGCGAAATATAAATATCCTCGCTGGAATCGGTGGTTCCGGTCAATTGGCGGAACAAGGACAAAACGCTTTCCGCGTTGGAAAGGTTCGCCTGGTTTAAGTAGCTGCTAATAAGCGCGGTAGAGGCACAGGCGGTAACCGAAGCCCCCTGGAACGCGCCGTTGACATAGCTGCCGCTGGAGGAAAAAGTGATGACCGGGAAAGAACCGTAATCGCTGTCGCCCGGCTGCCAGTCGTCCTCTACATCGGCGGGAAGGCGGTTTCGTAAGAGGAAACCACGACCTGCACCGAAACGCCCGACTGGCTGTCAAACAGCTTTTCCAGCGCCACGATGGAATTAGCCACCATGGGTTTGTTGGCGCTCGCTATATCCTCTAGCAGGCCTTCCTCGTTGATTTGCAGCAGCGGATATTGGGGATACCGGACATACCGGTTGGCGTCGGATTCCAGGATATAGCTGCCTTTCGTTCTTACGCCAATACCCCAATCCTCCATAAAGGCTTTCAGGTTGGGCATATTCGCCGCCTGGCTGGGGCTGAAGGTAACAAACAGGTGGTGCGCGGCCGCGTCGCTGACCGAAAGGAATTTATCCAGAATTTCCACCTGTTCCTTGGTCAGATCGTGCGCAGGGGCGTTGAGCACCAGCACATCCGTCTCCGCGGGGATCTCCGCAGCCGTCAGCAAATTCAGCTCGTTGCAGTCAAAATTATTGCTCTGCAAATAGTTTTTCAGGTTCGCGGCATCTTCCTCCCCTGTCCCTGTGGTAAAGGTAATCACCGGCAATCTCTCGCTGTTGACCATCAACAAAGCGGACGCAAACGCAGCGTCGGCGTTGTTGTACCAGGATTGATCGTTGCTGTTGTACTTCATCAGGTCGCCCTCGATATCGAGAATCTTATGCCGTTTGGGCGATTCCACGATCACCGATGTGGCGGTCAGTTCGGTGGATTCCGTATATTTCGAGATGAAGCTGGGGTTCTTTTCCAGGTCCACGTACTGGACCTTGATCTTCCCGTTGATTTCCGCCATTTTGGCGGCAAGCTGGCTAAAACGAACCGCTTGGTCGCCGTAGTAATTCTGCAGGGCTTCCTCGGACATCAGGAAGGTAATCGTGGTGTCGTTCTGGACATTCTGCGCTACTTCCTGGGATTTTTCCGAAAGCGACAGGCGTTTGTCGCTGGTCAGGTCGATATTCAGCGACGGGAATTTATCGACCAGGGCGCCCGCGCCGATATTGAGCGCTATGGCCACAATGATCACCGCGATGATCATTACCGTGGACATGGACCCGTGTTTGAATTTTTTATTGCGCAGCACAGCGCCGACCTTTCCGCTCTTGCCGTTCTTATGCGGCTTCTTCCCCGGTTTTATGGTGTTGTCCCACGTGTTTTGCTCAGAATCCTTGTTCTCGGGGGTCTCTACAAAATCGTTGATGTTATGTTCGTTCGACATTTCCTTCACCCTCCCCCATTAGCTCCATCTTCTCTTCTCGAGGGCGCTCACCGAGAGGTACAAAAACACTCCGGCAATGCTCAAGAAGAAGATGACGCTGGCAAAATTAAAGATACCGCTGGTAAAGTCCACATAGCGGGAATAGAAGGAAACCCACTGCGCGATTTTGGTCAGGAACGGGCTATTGATTGCGCCCACTAGGGTATCGGCCACCAGCAGGAAAATGGAGATGGCAAAACTGCCGATGGCGGCGATCATCTGGCTGTCGGTCAGGCCCGAAATAAACAGGCCGATGGCGATGATGGCGCTGCCGTACAGCAGCGTACCGATGATATTGCCAAAAATCGCGCCCCAATTGGCCGGGCCAAAGAAGGACATGACGAACGCGTGGACCAAGGTAGAGCCGATGGCGATGGCATACACCGTAAACGCCGCAAAAAACTTGCCCAGCACAATCGCGCCCAGGCTGACCGGTGCGGTCAGCAGCGCCTGGTCGGTCTTTTGTTTTTTCTCCTCGCTCATCAGGCGCATGGTCAGCACAGGGATCATCATCATGCAGAACGTGAAGATGAAACTGTAAATATAAATGAAGTATTCCGAGTTGCCCGCGCCCAGGATGTTGTAAAACTGGAACCCTTCAAAGAACAGCAGCACAGCGATAAACACATACCCCAGCGGAGAGGTGAAATAGTTTTTAAGTTCGCGCCGGTAAATGGCACCCATGTTACTGTCCCTCCTTTCCGTTGGCTTGCGCCGGTTTTTTCTTCTTCTTAAAATTGACGCGGCCCGAATTGGTGCTGTGGGTCAGTTCCAGGAAAACCTCCTCCAGCGTCAGGTCGGTAGAACGCAGCCCCAGCATGGGCCAGCCACGTTCGGCCAGCCGTTCGAACAGCTGGCGGCGCACATCGGTATTCGCCTCGGTTTCGATTGAATATTCGAACACACCGGGCTCCCGTTCACCCAAATTGACCAAGGCAACCATGTTCGGCAGCTTTTGGAGCAATTTTTCCACCTGTTCGGCCGGCCCCGCGATCCGCGCGATCAGCCTGTGGTCCGACGAAAGGTCACGCGAAAGCTCGTCCGGCTTGCCGTCGGCGATGATTTCGCCCTGGTTGATGATGATAACCCGTTCGCACACCGCCTGAACTTCGGGCAGGATGTGGGAACTGAGGATAACCGTATGGGTCTTGCCCAACTGGCGGATCAGGTTGCGGATTTCGATGATTTGGTTGGGATCCAGACCCACCGTGGGTTCGTCCAGAATCAGCACGCTGGGGTTGCCCAGCAGCGCCTGGGCGATGCCGACACGCTGGCGATAGCCCTTGGAAAGATTGCGGATCAGGCGGGGATAAACCTCGGTAATCTTAACCAACCGGCAGATTTCCTCAATATGCTCTTTTTTAGGAAGGGTTACCTTCTTGAGGTCGAACATAAAGCCGAGGTATTCCTTTACCGTCATATCCATGTAAAGGGGCGGCATTTCCGGTAGATAGCCGATTTGTTTTTTCGCCTCGTTGGGGTTTTCCAGCACATCAAAGCCCGCCACAGTGGCTGTGCCGCTGGAGGCGGATAGGTAGCCGGTCAGAATATTCATGGTTGTGGATTTGCCCGCGCCGTTCGGCCCCAAAAAGCCGACGATTTCGCCTTCGTTGATTTCGAAGCTGATATCGTCAACCGCTAAGTTCGAACCATAGCGCTTGGTGAGGTGATTCACCTCGATCATATTGTTCCCTCCCAGTGTCTTGATTGTTTTATCTTATCGCAAGTTTACGAAGCAAACGTGACATATATATGAACAAAGCATGAACAGACGGTAGTTTTGCATAGATCCAGCCCTTTTTTGCCGCGCGTTGTTAGCTGTTTCACCAAGATTTTCCCAATATGCGGCATGCATTGTCATGGCAAATCTTCTGCTGTTCCGTATCGGTCAACCCAAGGCGGGAAAACCGGTCCCATTCCTCTTGATGGTCCCACATGGGGTAGTCGGTCCCAAACAGCACACGGTCCGCGCCGTAGCGGTGAATCAGCTCCACCGCGCGCTCGGCAGGCAAAAAGTCCAGGGAACTGGAGGTATCGATCATGCAATCGGTATCCGCCAGGTACCGTTCGCCGTCGTCCCATACGCTCCATCCGCCGAAATGGGCGGCGATGGCCTGCAAACGGGGAAATTGACGCAGCACCTTCTGCAGACGCCTTGGGTGGGAATAAGGATAGCGGTGGTCGCCGGTATGGAACAGGATGGGCAGCCTGTCCTCCAGCATTTCGTAAACCGGGTACATGCGCGGATCGTCGATATGGAACTGCTGAAAATCAGGATGCAGTTTTACGCCGCACAACCCAAGAGCCTCCATGCGCGCGATTTCTTCCGCGGGGTTCGGCGTATCGGGGTGAAGGGTTCCAAACCCAACAAAATGGGCGGAATCCTCTTGGCAGACCGATGCAATAAACCGGTTGATACTCTCCACTTGGTCGGGCCGGGTAGCCACCGACTGCACCACAAAACGGGTAATCCCAGCCCGCTTGCCGCTTTCCAGCAGCGCGGCGGCGGTACCGTCATGGTGCATGGGGATGCCATAAAAATGTCCCACGTTACTCGACGCCTTAATCGCGATTTTAGGCGGGTAGATATGCGCGTGAAAATCAATAACCGCCAGTTGTTCTATCGATTGTGTCAAAACAACACCTCCAATTGCGCCTTTCCATTGTGAAATAACATGAAAAAAGCACAATGACGCGCATTGTGCTTTCAAATAATCAATATACAAAAAAGGATTACACCCCAAAAACTGAACAAGAATAGAAGGAGGAAAGAGGAAGAGAAGAACAAAAGGACAAG
>CABQAC010000105.1 GCA_902462035.1 uncultured Eubacteriales bacterium | reverse complement strand
CCCCAACGGCGGGCGCGGTCCAAACTTGTGATTTTCCAGCAACCGCTCAAGCCGGCAGCTTGAATGTTTCGATAAAAGCCATCGACAGCCGCGACTACGGCCAAGAACTTTCCTCCAAAAAACAAATCAATGTTCTTCCTTATACCATGCCGAAAATCAAGTCCGTTTCCGTAGCGCGGATCAACGAGGGAGCGTCTGTAAATCTGACCCTGGCCGCAGAAGGAGCCTCCATCGATTCCCGCAACGTTTATTCCTTAACCTATAAAATTGGTTCCACCACACGCAGCATAACGCCAACAGTAACCGCCAATAAAAAATCCATCGCCTTTAACGGCACGTTGCAGGATACGTTTAGCATCGAACAAACACATACCCTAAACATTACCCTAACAGACGGAATGGGAAAAAGCGCAAATTCGGCGGTTACCATTCTGCCCGCAAAAACGCTTTTGGCGTTGCGCAAGGACCGGGTCGGTATCAATACCGTCCCGCAAGCGGGGCGGACACTTGATGTAAACGGGGACATTTACATGAACGGCCACAAGGTGGCTACCTTAGACCAGAATGTATTTCCATCGACTGGCGGCAGTAAATTGACGTTCGCCGCAAATCAGTCGTTTTACGCCAACAGCTACGCCATGGATTTGAAGAATTCGGACATTATCGGCGCCAACAACTTGTTTTTTGCCGATGAATGCGATGGAAACGAGGGTATTTTCTTCCCCAATCCCGGGGTTACCGGCAGTTCCTCTGCCGCGGACTACATGCTGTTAAAAGGATATCAGGGGAAGCTGTACTTTAACCAAAACACGGTGGTTCACAGCGGAAACCTTGGGGAATACACCTTTCCTAAAGCAACCAATGCTACGAACGCCACCAATTGGAGCGGATGCACACAAGGCAGTAATTTCATCAAGTTTCCAAATGGTATCCAAATCTGTTTCGGCAGGGCAACCATCAACATTGCGGTTAACATTGCAACGGGCTATCTTTATTATGGAACGTGGAACGATTCGATTCCTTTCCCGGTTCCATTCTCGGACACACCGGCGGTGACCCTGCAGCCAGAAGGGAATCTTCTGAAATCCGCAGGGTTAAAATCCTTTACGTCGTCCGCTATCACGGGAATCAATCTTTTTGACAGTCAAAGCCGCGGCGCACAAAACTGGCTCATCTCGTGGGTTGCCATTGGGAGGTGGAAATAATGCTGATACCCGAACATCTGCTCCAGAAATTCCATATGAATACGCTGGCGGAGTATAAAACGGATTTTGGCGACAGTACAGAAGTAGAGATCTTTTATTATCATACTTTTTTGATTCAGTCAGACTATATCTCGAACAAAATTGCGGACGCCGCTGCGCTTCAGGAACCGTTTAAGCCGGAATACTTAGAAATTCTGCAGTTGAGGCAGGAGGCCCGTGACCGGATTAACGAGCTGGAAGCGCAGGGATAAACAGCATGCCCAGGCGTTTCTCACAAACAAAAAAGGGGAGAGGTCAAAGCCCTCTCCCCTTTTTTTCATCCCAAATTATTGTGATGTTTAAATCACAATACCCGCGTTCTTGGCGTAACCGCGGAGCGCGGCAGCGGCGCCGTCGTATTCTTCCTCGCTGTTCAAATGCTCCAGAATCGCCGGGGTGTCCGGGTCCAGCCGGCCAATCCGCCGCAACAGCGTAATATAATCCATCCCGCCCTGGCCAATGGGAACTTCTTCAAACACCACGGTAATCCGGTTGGTCAGCAATTTGATATCCTTTAGATGGATTGACACAATTTTGTTCCCCATCAAATAAAAGCATTGTTCCAAAAAGGCGCCGATCTGGTAGTAACGCCTGGGGGAATTGACGCAGTTGCAGGGGTCGAAATGGACGCCCGCCGCTTTACGGTCCACCGCGTCCAAAAAACGCAGGTAGTCCTCTGGCCCGTCCAAAAAAGTGTAGGGCATGATTTCGAAAGAAAGCGTGGTCCGCTTGGGGTTGACCGCGTCAATAATCCGGCGTACCACATCCACCGCGTGGTCGAAAAAATCCTTGGTATAGTTCGAAGCGTGGGGGCCGTACCAACTGTCGGTCGTGCCGCTTCCCACCACATTGACGCAAGTTTTCGCGCCGATTTCCTCCGCTAAGGCCAGCCGCTCGGTCATGTAAGCAATATTTTTTTCCGCCTCCGCCATATCCGGCGACAGCGGATTGCTCCACGCCCCCACCTCGGCGAAAATGACATCGCGCTTTGCCGCTTCCCACACAAACTGCTGGTTAAGCGCGGTATCCCCCGCTTTTAAAAATTTGGGGCAGGTAGCCGCACGGTATCCTTTTTCCTGGTGGCGCAGGGCAAACAACGCGGGGTCGTCATCCCAACGAAACACCGGTCCTCCCAAACGCATGGCGTTTTCCTCCTTATCTGTGGTTATAATCCGTCAGGTATTTTTGTCGGTTTGGTGGAACTGTTTTAGGTTGCCCGTCTTTTGGGCCCGTTTTTGCAATTCCGCCTGAACATCCTCCACGGAAATACCCTGCTGCACCATCAGCACAGTCAGGTGGTACAGCAGGTCGGAGATTTCCATTACCGTCTCGGAATTTTCTCCATTTTTAGCGGCGATAATGACTTCGCTACACTCCTCGCCCACCTTTTTCAGAATTTTATCCACGCCTTTTTCGAACAGGTAGCAAGTATAGGAACCTTCCGCGGGCTGTTCCTTGCGGGAGACTACCGTCCGGTACAATTGGTAAAGCGTATCCTCCATTTCTTACAACCCCTCACACAATTTTTTGGAAAAAGCAGCTGTGGGAACCGGTATGGCAGGCATTGCCCGTCTGTTCCACCTCCACCAGCAGCGTGTCGTCGTCACAATCGCCGTGGATGGAAAGCACCTTTTGCAAATGGCCGGAAGTCGCGCCCTTGTTCCACAATTCCTGACGGGACCGGCTGTAAAACCAGGTATAGCCGGTTTCCAGCGTCTTTTGCATCGATTCCCGGTTCATATAAGCAAGCATCAGTACCTGACCGGTGCTCTTTTCCTGTATAATGGCCGGGATCAGTTCCCCTTTTTGAAAATAACGGTCTAATTCAATCATGATTGTTATCCTTCCGTTTGTCGCTGAAAACGCCGCACCGCTTCGGCCAAGTCCACTGTTCCCTGGTACAGCGCCTTCCCGCAGATTGCGCCGTACAGCCGGAGCGCGGCAAGCGCTTCCACATCCGCCATACTGCCTACGCCGCCGCTGGCGACAATTTGGCAGCCGACTTTCATCTGCAGCGCCTTTAACTGCTCCAAATTCGGCCCGGCCAGGGTGCCGTCTTTGGAAATATCGGTAAAAATAATGGTTTTGACCCCTATTTGTTCCATCTGCTCCGCAAGTTCGAGGTATGAGACCTGGGAAGCATCCAGCCAGCCCTCTACCGCTACAAAACCGCCGCGGGCGTCGATTCCCACCGCAATTCTATCCCCGTAACGCGCAACGGCACGCCGGACAAATTCGGGGTCCTTCAAAGCGGCAGAGCCCAAGATCACCCTAGCCACCCCATGCTCCAAATAATCCTCCACGGCCTCCATATTGCGAATACCGCCGCCTACTTCCACCTGTAAATGCGTTTGCGCCGCCACCTGGAGGAAAATGTCGCGGTTGACCTGGCGGGCTTCTTTGGCGCCGTCCAGATCCACCATATGGATCCATGTCGCGCCCGCCTGTTCAAAGGAACATGCCGTCTGGAGCGGGTCCTCCGCCACGCGGTGCGCGGTACCGTAATCCCCCCGCACCAGCCGCACGCAGGCGCCGTCCTTTAAATCGATTGCCGGAAATAAAATCATATACCGCTATCCTTTCGTTACAAGGTGCCTTTGGTAGAGAGAACCGCGCCGCCTTCGATCCGCACCGCTTGTTTTAGCGCATGCCCCGCCGCTTTAAACAGCGCCTCGATACCGTGGTGCGCATTGGTGCCGTAAAGCAGCCTTAAATGCAGGGTAAGCCCCGCGTTAACAGCGAAAGCGCGGAAAAACTCCCCTGTCATGCAGGTATCGAACGCGCCGACCCGCTCCTGCTGGAAAACGGCGTCAAACACCAAATGGCCCCGCCCGCTGAAATCCAGCGCGGCAAATCCCAGGGATTCATCCATGGGCACATAAAAGCTCCCAAACCGTGCAATACCGGCCTTGTCCCCAATCGCTCGGGCAAACGCCCTGCCCAGCACAATACCGGTATCCTCCACCGTATGGTGGCAGTCCACATCCAAATCGCCCACGGTTTTCAACTTAAGTCCAAACCCACCATGCACCGCCATGGCGGTCAGCATGTGGTCGAAAAAACCGATTCCGGTAGAAACCTGTACCGGTCCTCCATCCAGGCAAAGCTCCAGCGCAATCTCAGTCTCCTTGGTTTTCCGCTGTTCCTGTGCAATTCTCATTGGCGTTCTCCTCATTTCCTGTCCGGAAACCGGACACGAATAGAATTGGCGTGGGCGGTCAGACCTTCGGCCTCCGCCAGGGTAACAATATCCTGGCATCCCTCGGCAAGCGCATCTTGGGTGTAATAGATAAAACTGGACTTTTTAAGAAAGCTGTCTACCGAAAGGGGCGAAAAGAACCGGGCGGTACCGCTGGTAGGCAATACATGGTTAGGCCCCGCGTAATAATCCCCCAAAGGTTCCGGCGCGTAAGCGCCCAAAAAGACCGAACCCGCGTTGTCGATCCGCCCCACGTATTCCATAGGGTTTTCCACCATGAGTTCCAAGTGCTCCGGCGCCAGTTCGTTGGCAAGCGCTATGGCCTGGTCCAAATCTTTGCAGACCACAATAGCGCCAAAATCCGATAGGGATTTTTCAATAATCTCCCGCCGGGACAAAGCCGTGATTTGCTTTTGGATCGCAGCGGCCACACCATTTGCGACGGTTTGAGAAGTCGTCAGCAAAATAGCGGAAGCCAGCATGTCGTGTTCGGCTTGAGACATCAAATCAGCCGCTAAATATTCCGGTTCCGCCGTTTGGTCCGCGATGGCCAAAATCTCGCTGGGACCGGCAATCATATCGATATCCACCACACCGTAGAGCAGCCGCTTTGCGGTTGCCACATAGATATTGCCCGGGCCCACGATTTTATCCACCTTAGGAATAGAACCAGTTCCGTATGCCAGCGCCGCCACCGCTTGGGCGCCGCCAACCAAAAAGACCTTGTCAACGCCTGCAATCGCGGCCGCGGCCAAGATGTCCGGGTTAGGCTTTCCATCTTTGCCAGGCGGGGTGACCATAATCAATTCTTTTACCCCCGCGATTTTTGCCGGAATGGCATTCATCAAGACCGACGACGGATATGCCGCCGTTCCGCCGGGCACATAAAGGCCGACCCGGTTCAGCCCCCGGATCCGCTGGCCTAGGGTCACGCCGTTTTGTTTGGGTTCCATCCAGCTTTGCTGCTTTTGCCGCTGGTGGAAATCCCGTATATTTTGGGCGGCCCGGTTCAGTGCCGCGATAAAGGCTGGGTCGCATTGACTGGCGGCATTTCGCAGTTCGGGCTGGGATACCTCCAGCCGGTCGGGAGCCTTACCGTCAAACTTTTCGGTGTATGCCCGCACGGCCTGGTCGCCGTTTTTTCGGACTTGACCAATAATTTCGGTCACGGCCGCGGTGACCCGGCTGTCCACCTCGCCGCTGCGGCTTTTCAAACGGGCAAGCAGTTCGCGCTCGGCAATCCCGTCCGCTTTTACCATTGCAATCATGGTTTTAACCATCCTTTCTCCGCGAACGGAAACGTTCATCTGGTTTGGTATATTCAAATTCTGTTTTTTCAGCAAGAAAGGCCGGAGGTCCCGTCCTTATCCGTTTGTTCTGCCTGAAAAGCCCGCTCCATCCGGGAGACCAGGGCCTCCACCTCATGCTTATGGAGTTTGAGGCAAGCCGTGTTGACAATCAGCCGCGCAGAAATGGGGACGATTTCATCCTTGACCTCCAAACCGTTTTCGCGAAGGGTCGATCCGGTTTCTACAATATCCACAATACCGTCGGAAAGGCCCAACAAGGGCGCCAGTTCCACCGATCCCTCGATCTTGATGATCTTGACGTCCATTCCCTTACCCTCAAAATAAGTCCGGGCGACGCCTGGGTATTTGGTCGCTACCACTTTGGAGGAATAGCCGCCGAAAAAATCCTTTCCCACCGGCCCTGCCAGCGCAAACCGGCACCGGCCAAACCCCAAATCCAAGACCTCGTAAAAACTGCCGCCCGATTCCAGGATCGTATCCTTGCCCACTACGCCCAAGTCGCAAACGCCGTGCTCCACATAAGTGATCACATCCGCCGCCTTGGCCAAAACCACCTCGTATCCGTCGCCCGCCGGATCCTTGACCGGCAAAATCAGCTTTCTGCCCTTGTCCCTAACCGCGGAACAATCCATTCCCATCTTTTCAAACAGGCCGACCGTGTCCTTTTCCAGCCGTCCTTTTGTCAGCGCAATCCGCAATGGCCGCATACATTTCCCTCCTCTTCTTCGTCAAATACCCGCCGAGGGCACGGAGCCTTCCAGCTGGCTGATCTCGATTTTTTCGTACACCACGTCCATCCGCCGGATACCGCGCCGCAGCGCGTAGTCCCGGGCCTCGTCCTCGGTGGAAAAGACGCTTAGTTCACATACCAGCCCCTGACGCTGCAGTTTTTCCGCGTATTGAACCGCCGCGAGCTCAAACCCATCCCGGCCGTGAACCAATACCTGCGCCACTTCCATGGGAACCGCACGCCGTTCCGGCATGGACAGTTTTGCTACGGCGTCCACCTCCACCGCAAAACCGACGGCCGGCATCGGCGCACCGTAATGAGCCAGCAAACCGTCATACCGGCCGCCGGACAGGATGGTGTCGCTGGAACCGTCGGTATAGCCGCGGAATATGACGCCGGTGTAGTATTCGTTGCGATGGACCAGCCCCAGGTCAACCAAGACTTTATCGCCCAGACCGGCGCGCGTCAAGGCGCCATACAGCAAATGCAGGTAATCGAGAGATTCCGTGGGAATTTCTTCCCCGCAGAGCGCAGCGGCTTCGCCGAACACCTCCTCGCCGCCGAACAACCGCGGCAGCTTGCGCATCAGGCGCACCGCCGCGCTGTCTTCCAGCGTATCGAGCAAATGGTCCAGCGCCGCATAGTTTTTGCTTTCGATAAAAACCTTCAAATCCTCCCGCAGCTCCCCGCTGCCGGGCAGCCGGGCGGAAATGTCGGTAAAAAAGCCGGCGTGGCCCAATTCAATCCGAAAATCCGCCACGCAGCAGGACAAAGCCCGGACCGCCGTGGCGATCATCTCCACATCGGGCCGTACCCCCTTGGCGCCGATCAATTCCACGCCCATTTGTTCCATCTCGTCGCTGTGGCCGCTGAAGCTGGGATTGCTGCGAAAGATTTTTTGATTGTAGTAAAGCCGCACCGGCAACACGGCGTTTTGCAGGCGGG
>CABQAC010000104.1 GCA_902462035.1 uncultured Eubacteriales bacterium | reverse complement strand
GCCTCCTCCACAATACCGTCTTTCACATTCAAGGTCAGTTTGCAGGCGCCCTGCTGGGGCGCGCACCAGCCGATACCGTGGGACAGGCCGGAAATATCCTTAATTTCGTAGGCTTTTACCCACTGGCCCTCTTCCGGAATCGGAGCGGGACCATGATACGGTCCTTTTGCGACAGTACACATGTTTTCCACTTCATGGGAGTAATTCATAGTAGTGCTCCTTTCGCTTTGATTTTCCTTGGATTTGTTCCTGTCCCATTATATCGGGATTCGCAACCTTTGACAAGGGGAAATGGCCCGGATGTGAGAAAATTCACAATCCTTCCGGCCCCGCTTTACAAAAGGCCCCGCGCCAGAAAGCGCGCTTTGCCGCGGGGGCTCTGCCGGTATTTTATCCAGCCAGGGCCTTTAATATCCGCCCGCCCCTTGTATTCAGGTAAACGGCCAGCAACGCGGCCGCTGCCCAAAGCAAGACAGTCACGCAGACAAGAATCAGCAGTCCGTTTTGGGGCTGCGCCATTATCAGGCCGATGGGCGCCATGCCCAAAATCATGCTGCCGAAAACCGCCGTCATGGTCGCCACGCTCTGCTTGACCACCGTGACCTCCGACGTCCAGTTGAAGTTGGGAAAATGCAAGTTCGCCACCATCCCCCACACAGCCGAAAAAACGGCGAAAGCGGCGGGGGTCAGGAACAAAAACAGCGCGTCCAGGGGCTGGGGCTTTAGGGCGACGGCCATCAGCACACCGCTGACCGCCACCGTGGGCAGCGAAAAGACAAGCCCCACCGCCATTTTGGCCGCAAGTATCATGCGGGCGGGCACCGGCGCGCTTTGCAGAATCCAAAGGCTTTTGCCCTCCAGCGAAAGGGACGAACCCGTGGGCGAGGACATGCCCACCAAAAAGCCCACCGCCAAAGGAAGGGCTTGGCAGATAACCCGGGAAAAGCCTGGCATTTCCATCATTTGCTCAATCTGGCCGGGATCAAAAAACAGCAGCGCGACCGACAGCACCAGCGCCAAAACCAGCCCGATCGCCGTATTGAGCACATAAATGGAAGATGACAAGTACCGCCGCAGCTCCTTGCGGAACAACGCCTGGAAGGGGCTGGACTGGCGAAGCGCGGTCATTTTAAAGCTGCCGCCCGCGTACCGGGCGGACAAGGCGGAGTTGATCTGCTGGAACCACCGGCCCAGCGCCGCGCAGAACAGCACAAACAACGCCAGGGAAACGGCGGCGAATCCCAGGAAAGACAGCACATTGCCGCCGCAGACCGCGTCCACGTACATCTGCGCCAGCGGGTACAGGCCGTATACCTGGTTCATCATCGCGGCGCCGATGTCCCCAAAGTTCTCGTAGATTCGGGGGTTCATACTGACGGCCACCACCGCCACGCAGACGATGACCGACAGCGCCAAAGAAAGCACGTTGCTCCGGCGGAAGCGGGAGGAAATCTTCATCACCAGCGAACCCAGGATGGTTGCCAGCACGATGGGCACCAGCGGGATGAGGAAAAACGCCAGCAGGAAAAACAGGTAAAAGGTCCATGCCGGCGCGGTTTCGATGGCGTATACCACGCCTGCGGGAACCATCAGGACAAACGCGAACGCCAGGTTCATCAGGTACAGTACCAGCACCCGGCTCGCCACCACAATGCCTGGCCGCACCGGCAGGGACATGGTCAAATCATAGTCCTTAAAACCAAACAACAGCCCATTGACTTTATAGATGGTGGTAAACAGCACCATCACGCTCACCACCGCCATCATCATGGCGGGCAGAAGTTCCATCCGCCCCACGGCACGGAAGGAATAGGCCATCATCATACTGTAAAAAAAGGAAGTGGCGCACAAAATGACGCCCAGCGCGATAATGCCCGCAAGCATCAGCCCGCCTTTGCGCCGTTCCTTGCGGTCTTTGCTGAAGCGGAATTTACGAAAACCGAACAGCCCCAGCGCCTGAACTTTGGTCAGTAAATACAGTTCATTCATCGTCGATCAACTCCAAAAAGACTTCTTCCAGGCTCTGGTCGCCCTTGACCGATTGGGTATCGCCGCTGGCCACCAGCTTTCCTTCTTTTATAATGGCTATCTTATTGCACAGTTTTTCCGCCACGTCCAGAACGTGGGTGGAAAAGAAGATGGCCCCGCCCCGCTGGCATATTTCGGCCATGATCATTTTAAGGGTATGGGCCGCCTTGGGGTCTAGCCCCACGAAGGGTTCATCCAGCACCAGCAGCTTGGGGGTGTGGATCAGCGCCGAAATGACGGCTACCTTCTGCTTCATGCCGTGGGAATAGGAGGAAATCAGGTCCCCCAAGTTGGGCGTAATTTCCAGCATATCGGCATACTTCCGGATTCTAGCCTCCTGGTCCTCTTTGGACACGCGGAAAATATCACCGATAAAGTTCAAGTATTGGATGCCTGTCAGATGTTCGTACAAGTCGGGGTTATCCGGAATATAGGCGGTAATCGCCTTGCACGCCACCGGGTCTTTGCGCACCGACAGGCCGTCTATCTCAATTTCCCCCTCGTCGAAATCCATAACGCCCACCACCGCGCGGATGGTGGTGGTTTTGCCGGCGCCGTTGTGGCCGATGAAGCCGTAGATATCCCCGGCTTCCACTTCCAGATTCAAATGGTCCACGGCGCGTTTTCCGCCCTTGTAAATCTTGGTCAGGTTGGTGATTTTCAGCATGTTCCTATTCATCCTTTCACAGACACCATAAAACGGTTATTCCAACGGGTCCGATGGTTTTTCCCGGGTGGGCGCACAGTCCAGCGGCAGCGTGGTGACGCCGACTCTTCGAAGCCTTCGCCCATCCCCGGGCGGATTCTCCAGCCTTTTGTTCAGCGCCTGTCCAATCTCGGTCAACAGCTCCCGCATCTCGTCCTCGGACAAAAACAACGCTGCCGAACGCAGGGATACGGTATCCGCAAATGGGTCGGCCTGGGGGTTGCTAAAATACCGCTCGAATTCCCCCATTATGCTGAGCAGGTACGCGGCGCTTTGCTTGCGTAAAAACTCGTTGCCAGGCAGCTCTTCAAACTTTTCCTGCTGAAAATGATCGTTGAGCGCGTAGGTTTTTTCCACCGTGCCCCGCACCCGCCGTTCCGCCGCCACCCGCAGCGCACCGGCGCGCAGCAGTTTGTTCAAGTGGCGGTATAAGCTGGCTTGGGAAACATCCGGCAAGGCGGCGCCGATTTGGGCAGCCGTGGACGCGGGATGTGACATTAAGAATTGCACAATGCGCATCCGCACCGGGTTCAGCAGCATGGCGGTAAGCGATTCTTCCAAATCTTTTGCCCCCTTTCCCAGCATATATGATCAATGTTGATTATATTCTTAATTTTGAGAATAGTCAAGATTCTTCCATCACCAGTACAAACAGGCGGTTTATTCAATCTGTTTTATTGTTGAGCATTCTTATCTTCTGTTATCTGCCGCAGCCGGAAAAAAGCCGGTTAAAGACGGGGCGGTTCGCTCCTTTTTTGTCATACGTTTTTTTCCTGGAATCCTCCCCTCGGCCCCGCGAGAGAACGCTGTCAAGGTCATATTGACGAACCTGCCCTGGCGATTTGCGGTAACAAGGACATGTGACACCAAATCGTACGGTATTATGTAACAAAGAACCGCCGGTTATTTCTGCTTTAATGTCAAATTGAAACATCGCGCTTTGTTTGGTATAATTTTACTGTAAATAAATTCTAGTCAAGCGCACTGGCGAAGATTCCTCTTCCGGCCTTTGGCGATAAACGGACGGCATTGTTACAAACAATGCCGGTGCGGGCAAGTTCACCCTGCCCCTGTATTTTAACAAGGTTCCTTCCCGGCAGATGAAAAGCTGGCTGAACAAGCTTTGGCGGCTGTGGGGATTCCGGAACAGATCCACAAAAAGGTCAGCGAGCTTTCCGGCGGGCAGCGGCAGCGGGTCGCCATTGCCGGGCCATCATCAACAATCCCTCCCTTTTGCTGGCGGACGAACCCACCGGCGTGCTGGACAGCGAAACCTCCGCGCAGATTATGGAGCTGTTGCGCTCCATGAATCAGAAGGGAATCACCATCATCGCAGTCACCCATGACGACACGGTGGCAAACTACTGCAACCGGCGGATTGTCTTGCGGGACGGCGCGGTTTTACCCGCTTAACTTTGTTTACACCACCTCCTCTTTTCCAGTGGGGGCGCGCTATTTAGCAGCGCGTCCCCACCTTTTTGAAGTCTGGCCGGCAAAGCTTTTCCCTGTTATTCAAATATTTTTCCATTGTCCCGCGGCCTGCGGCGGGGTATACTGGAGCCAACCACAAACGCAAGGGAGGGTTTGATATGACTGATTCCCCCAAAAGGGAAAAAATTCTCGGCATCGTTTACGCCTACGACTGCGACGGCAGCGATTACGACAGGCTGCGGGGTTTGGGCCTGCATTGGATCCGTCTGGGCGTGTGTTTTCCTTGGGCGGACCGAATGCACGGCACTCTGCGCCCCGAATATTTGGCTACCAAGGAGAAATTCCGCCAGGCCAAAGAACACGGCATCCTGGTGATGCCCTCCACGCCGGGGCTCGGCTCCTACCGGTATGACGAGTCGGCGGGCCGCACCCGCTGGCACGATTCCTTCCCCGCCTTTCTGGGAGAAAAGGGAACCGCGGAATTCTACCGCAACGTATCCGAAACCACCAAATTCCTGTGCGAAGATTTGGGCGGCCTGGCCGGGGATTTGTGGCAGTGCATGAATGAAATCGACATTCCGACCTTTTCCGGCGACTATCCCGATACCGTCGCGGCGGATACCGCCCGGGCCTCGGCCGCGGGCATTGTCGCCGCCAATCCCGGCGCCCGCTGCGGAATCAACCTTTCCCGCTGCTGGGATGTCGGGCTTGCCATGGCCGATAAGGTCTACCGTCCCGGGCACTGCTTTTCCTACATTGGCGACGACCAGTATTTCGGCAGCTGGCAGGGGCGGACGGTAGAAGCGTGGAACGACGTTATCGACATGCTGTACCAACGGTACCATCTGCCGGTGCTGGCCAACGAATGGGGCTATTCCTCCGGCGGCAGCCTGGTGGAAAAGGAGCTCGACCCGGCGGAAATTCCCGTGGGCCTACCGGAGACTTGCTATGTAACCGGCTGGTTTCACGAGGTGGAAGGCGGCCATAACCAGGAGGCACAAGCCGCCTACCTGCGCCGCGGCCTAGAGATTTTTGCCAACCACCCCCACGCGCTGGGGTCCTTCCTGTTTTGCTGGAAAGACGCGCGCCACTGTTACCACTGCGGTCGGGAAGAATGTCCCTCCGAGTGCATGTGGGGGCTTATCGACAAGGAAGAAAACCCCAAAAAAGCGTTTTTCGCCGTACAGGAAGCCATCGAGCGCTATTATTGACGCCGTCTTACAAAAGGGGGCAAGACTTTGCCCCGCCCCAAACAGCCAAAAGCATGGAAGGCAACAACAACGGGGAGGGGAATGCCGCCTAGGCGGCATTCCCCTCCCCGTTAAACATCTTAAAACAAGCGTTTCCTGGGGGGTTCCGTTGTTTTCTATCCACGCTGTGATCAAGCACACATATAAACCGTATTCTAATTGATGCTAATTTTATTGTACGCCCTAACGGATACGCTTAAAAATATCCACACTGTCCCCGTCCCCGGTTACCGCCAGGTAATCCTCCCGGTTGACATCGCGCAGTTCGCGGATATAAAGGGGTTCGCAGTCGATTTTGCCAATGCACGCGCCGGTTTTGACAGGATACTTTTTATTCAATATCGCGCCGCGCTGGTCGTCGCTATAGGTATAGCACATAAATTCGTATCCTTTATTGCCAAACCAGATCGTCTCCATATCGTTGCTGATGGTAAACTGATGGAACCTGGAGCGGTGCAGCACCTGGGCTGTAAGCGCGGTCAGCACCGTCCCGATCCCGACCGCCGAAAGGCGCAAGATCCGAGACATCATCCAAACAAACACCTCTTTGTGCGAGTTCCTTGATTCGCTTGTCCGTCCAAAACGCTATTGATCATATCACAAAAATATGAATAATTCAAGTTTTTGCGGCGATTCGCCGCCCATGCGGGTATTCCTTTTCATTCTGTCCCTTTGGCATGGCGATTATTTGGCCTTTTCTCAATTTTTGCTGTTTTTTCACCAATCATATGTTATAATAGCTTCAAAATGCCGCATGACCGGCGGGGCCGGCATCCCTCGCGGCGCAATCGCGGTTCACGGCTCCGCATCCCGCGTGGCCGACCAATTTTTGAGGTGATCAGAAGAATGAGTTTTCTTACTGCATTATTTGGAAATTACAGCAAGCGCGAGCTGAAACGCGTGCAGCCCATCTGCGACGCGGTGCTGGCGCTGGAGGAAAAATACCGCTCTTATTCGGACGAACGGCTGGCGGGTATGACGGCGGAGTTCCGCCAACGGCTGAAAAACGGCGCGACCCTGGACGACCTGCTGCCCGACGCTTTTGCCGTCTGCCGCGAGGCCACCGCCCGGGTGCTGAACACACGCCATTTCCCGGTTCAGGTCATCGGCGCCATCGTGTTGCACCAGGGCCGTATTGCCGAGATGAAAACCGGCGAAGGCAAAACCCAGACGGTCATTTTGCCCGCCTACCTAAACGCGTTGGCCGGCAACGGGGTGCACATTGTCACGGTCAACGACTACCTGGCCCGCCGGGACTCGGAATGGATGGGCAAGGTCTACCGCTTTTTGGGGCTGACGGTGGGGCTGATCGTCCACGATATGGACAACGACGACCGCCGTGCCGCCTATGCCGCGGATATCACCTACGGCACCAATAACGAATTCGGTTTCGATTACCTGCGTGACAACATGGTGATCTACAAAGCACAGCAGGTACAGCGGGGCCATCATTTTGCCATCGTGGACGAAGTGGACTCCATCCTCATCGACGAGGCGCGCACCCCCTTGATCATTTCCGGCCAAGGGGATAAATCCACCGAACTGTACACCCTCGCCGACCGGTTCGCCAAGGGGCTGCACATGGTCAAGGTCAAGGAACTGGACGCCAAGGAGGATTCGGACGAAAAGTACGACGACGCCGATTACCTGGTGGACGAAAAGGCCAAAACCGCCACGCTGACGCCTGCCGGGGTAAAAAAAGCGGAGGAATTCTTCCACCTGGAAAACCTGATGGACGCCGACAACATGACGCTGCAGCACCACATCAACCAGGCCATCCGCGCCCGGGGCATCATGCAGCGGGATGTGGACTATGTGGTCAAGGACGGCGAGGTCATCATCGTGGACGAATTTACCGGCCGTTTGATGTTCGGCCGCCGGTTCAACGAGGGACTGCACCAGGCGATCGAGGCCAAGGAAGGCGTGAAGGTGGAGCGGGAATCCAAAACCCTGGCCACCATCACCTTCCAAAACTATTTCCGTTTATACGGCAAGCTGTCCGGCATGACCGGT
>CABQAC010000103.1 GCA_902462035.1 uncultured Eubacteriales bacterium | reverse complement strand
GCGTCCATCTTGGACGCGGCCCTTTCTCTATTTCATTCAGAAGGAGAGGAGACGTATTAACCCTTGAGGGAACCGATCATTACGCCCTTCATAAAGTACTTTTGGATAAAGGGGGACACACACAGAATCGGTACGGTGGCCACAATGATCAGCGAATACTTGAGCAGGTCTGCGATGCCCTGTTTCGCCTCCATCAGCTCCGGATCGATCAGCATCGAGCTGTCGATGGTATTGACCACCAAAATATCCCGTAAGAAAATCTGCAGCGGTTTTTTCGCTTTATCCATAATGTAGATCAGCGCGTTGAAATAGCTGTTCCAATGGCCCACCGCGTAGTACAGCGCCAACACGGCCAATACCGCCTTGGAAAGCGGCAGAACCATTTGGAAGAAAAACCGGCCGTAGCTGCACCCGTCTATTTGGGCGGCCTCCAGCAATTCGTTTGGAATATTGCTTTGGATAAAGGTGCGGGCAATGATCATATTGGTGACCGACATGGCGCCGGGAATAATCAGCGCCCACATGCTGTTGAGCATGCCCAGGTTTTTAACATTGATATAACTGGGAATCAAACCGCCGCCGAAGAACATGGTAAACGTAAACAGGAAAGTAAAAAAGTTGCGGAACGGCAGCTCCTTGCGCGTTAGGGGGAAAGCGGCCAGCATGGTAATACCCACATTGATGACCGTACCAATGATGGTGTAAAAGATGGTGTTCCGGTAGCCGATCCAAATATCCGAATAGCGGAATACCGCCTTATAACCGTCCAGCGAAAAGTTGACCGGCCATAAGTAGACCCGCCCAGCGGCCACATCCTTGGGGCTGGAAAACGATGCGGATACCACATAAATTAAGGGCAATAATACAATTAGAGTAAAAATTGCCATGATTACGGTGACGACGGTGTAAAAAACAATATCATTGCGGGAATTTTTTATTTTTCGCGGCTTGTAATTAGCCGCGGCGGCTTTGCTGCTCATGTGATTCAGCTCCTTTCTGTTGCACCGTTCACCACAAACTATTGGAACTGACTCTCCTGGAAATTCCATTCACAGTCAGTAACATCAACAGGTTGACCACCGAGTTAAACAGGCCGATGGCGGTAGAGTAGGAATAGTCGCTTTGTCCGCCGGCCGCTAGACCTATTTTATAGGTATAGGTGGAAATTACCTCGGAAGTGGTGACATTAAGCTGGTTTTGCAGCAGATAGGTCTTCTCGAAGCCGACGCTCATAATACCGCCAGCGTTGAGGATCAACATAATGCAAATGGTGGGCAGAATAGTGGGCAGATCGATATGCAGCACCCGCTGGAACCGGCTCGCGCCGTCGATCTGCGCGGATTCATGCAATTCCGGATCCACGCCGGACAAAGCAGCAATATAAATGATGGACCCCCAGCCAAGGTTCTGCCAAACCCCCGACCAGACATACAGGTGGCGGAACGCGCTGGCACTGGCGAAAATGTCCGGAGGTGAAACGCCGGTCAAAGCATAGCCAATGGTGCCGTACAGGCCGATCCGGTTGTTGAAAATCTGATACAGCATACCCACCAAAACCACGGTGGAAATAAAGTGGGGGATGTAAGTAATGGTCTGAACCGACTTTTTAAACCTTTTGGCGGTCAGAGCATTTAAGCACAGGGCAAAAATAACGGGGAGCGGAAAGCCTGCGATCAGGCTGTAAAACGAAAGAATAATGGTGTTGGGTAAAATCCTTCCCAACTGCGGGGAAGTGAAAAAACGTGTGAATTGATCCCAGCCTACCCAGGGACTGTGCCAGATTCCGCCTTGGATGGTAAATTTGCGGAAAGCCAACTGGACGCCCGTCATTGGGACATAGCAAAATAGGATAACCCACACTACGGGAATCAGCAAGAAAACGTATAGCTGCCAGCAGCGCAGCATGCGTTTTCCAAGTCCAATGGAATTGGGATTGATGGATTTTGTGCGGGCTGCCTTCGATAAAGCCATGAAAAATTTCCTCCTCCTTTTCCTTATCTATTGATAAATCAAAACACGGGTAAATCAAAAAGCCGGTGAATGGACAGAAGGGCCTTTTGTTGCTGTCCAGCGCCGCTTTTTTCTTTACTGTTTTCATTATCACCGCGATCCCATTCGCTGTAAAGCGGAAACATTCACAATTGGTTTCTTCAAGTATGAAAAAGAAGGGTGAAAAATATCAGGTAGGTTGAAAAAAGATAGAATAACTATATTGTCGAAATGACCTATGTTATATTCAAATTAGTGTAATTTGCTAGCAAGGACTCTTATTTAATGCGAAAACTGCAAAAATGCTTTGGATGGGCGCCATTTGCTAGCGATGGAAATCTGGAAATATTCACGATAAAAAAGGGGTTCGATGAAATTGATGATACAGGACAAGGGGCTTAGGCGGCTGATTCTAAAATATGTGCTGACATGTTTTGGCGTCGCACTCCTAACCATCTGTCTGTTGGTGCCAGTGTTCAAAACCGCTTTTGATAATACCAAAAAAATTAAGTTTCAAGATTATTCCGCCCAAATTTCTAAAGGCTTTTATACCATTGGAACAGATTTGCAGAACATACAGACCTCTGTGCTTTTTCAATTACGGGAGAATACCGATATTTTAAACTTGGCGATGGAAGACGGCAGCAGCATTAAGGCAAACCAATACTTGCTCAACCTGTCCGGGTATCTTTCTACGGCCAATCTGGCCAACAGCTCCATCTTAGGCGTTGTCGTTTCTTTCCGAAAAAATGATTACGTGCTGACCCACGAGCGCATTTACGATAACCGGAACAGCTTTTATCCGTACTTTTTTCATTACGAATCCATGGATTATGAGACGTGGAAAAACCGATTATTCTTTCAAAAGGAAACCTTTTGGACCGGGGAGACTGTTCAATTTTTGGACCAGGAAGCGCAGGAATGCCTGACAATCAATAGCTTTTATCCCGCTGGCAGTATGCCTTCGGTGGCGTACAGCGTGCTGATTGACAACCGCCACGTCAAAGATCAAATTCTCATTCCTCAAATTGGTGATAACCAGTTTTTTTATCTGATGAATGACGATAAGGAAATTTTGATTTCTCACCGTTATGATGCAAAACCGCTGGCATCTCCAAAATCTCAGGATGAAATCGAGCTTGACGGCAGCCGCTATACCCTTGTTGTTTTGCGGGACCCGGCCAGCAACCTGACCTTGGTTTCCGGCGTGACGAACGAGGAGTTTACCGCTGACCTGACCGCTATGATGAATACCGTTTTAATCAATATATTGTGGGCGCTCGGCGTGGCGCTTTTGTGTTCCATCGGGTATGCCTACCTTACCCAGTCTCCCCTTAAGCACGTGCTGACCAAACTGCATTCCATGGGGGGCGACGACGGCATTCAGGGGGAAGAAGAAAGCGTCTATCATTATATACAGAACGCATTGGATAATATCTCCGAACAGACTGGCGCGCTGAAAGGGGAATTCGACGCCCTGAAAAAGAGCAATGAATGGACCGTATTTAACTTGATGCTGCACGGAAACGCTGTCAAACGGACGGTGGTTTCCAGCGTGTTCGAAAGGCTGGAGGCGTTTAACGGGAGCTATCTACTGGTTTTGCTGCAGGGCGACGGACTTTCCTCGCAGGCGGAAGGAGAGTCGGAGCTGCAAAGCCACTTTTTAAACCGTTTTTTAACCGAACGGCTGCATACGATTTTCCAGAAAATTTATCTTCACGAGGACAAAAACCTTTGCGTGGTTATCAATGTAGCGAGCAACGGGGGAATCGAACGGATAATCGACGAACTCAGCCGCATGATGCGTATTCTGCACGCGACCTTGCCGGAAGAGCAGATTCATGTAGCGGTCAGCGCCATCCACAACGACGTTTACGCGCTTTCCAGCGCTTACGACCAAGCCGGGTACTGTTTGCAATGGCTGCGCATGCAGCCGGATCAGGAGATCGGCGTGTTCGATTTGATGCCCCAAAAGCCGCCGACCGTTCCGTTCAGCCGGTTTGAGAAATTGCATCAAATGCTGAGCGTGGGGGATGACGCGGGCGTTTCGGAGTTCTTCGATACCATCTATTTCAATTCCGGGTATGCGGTGAATTCCCGCCAAACCGAAGATATTTTCCATATTATTACCATGATCTTTCAGTCGGTGCAGTCCAACCTGCTAAAGACTACCCTTTTAACCATTTACGACTATGATCCGGATGTATCGCCCATAAACTTAATCCGGATGCAAAAAGAGACGGCTCTTACCATTTGTGACTGTATTAACAATAAAAAACGCAGCCACAATTCCCGCTTAAAGGAAGATATTTTAGGATTTATTCAGGCCAATTACGGCTGCGCGGATTTAAGCCTGACCATGATCGCGGACCATTTCGGCATTTCCAACCGGTATGCGTCGCAATTTATTAAAGAACAAACGGGAATCAATTATACGGCACACCTTGAAAATTTGCGGATGCGCGAGGCGGAACGGCTTTTGGCCAATACCTCCACGCCGATTACCGATGTGGCGCAGATGGTGGGGTTTGACAGCAAGAACACCTTTTATAAAGCATTTACGCGCAAGTTTAATATGTCGCCCTCCACTTACCGTGACCATACAATCCAAGAAAGACGAACACAAAAAGAAGAGAAGGGACACGGAAATTCGTCGGATGACCTGTCCTAACCAACAAGAACCGGTGGTATTCCACCGGTTCTTTCAATTTGGTGAAAAAAACAGGAATTTGCAAAGCTTTTTTGGTCTGTTTGTGGAGAAATTCAGCTTTTCTGGATTTTTTCCATCTCACTTTCTTAACATATTCACCCGTCCATCGGTATTTCCAATTTACGCTTGGGGACAGGGCTACTATACTGCAAATGAAAGCCTGCGGTTCTATTGGGCCTTATAGTACCCAGGCTTTCTGGAAAATGAGGAAAAGAGGAATTTGGGAGGTATGTTATGAAAAGGAAGGTCGCGATTTTATTGGCGGTTGCCCTTCTCGCGACAACCTGCTTGTTCTCCTGCAAAGGGGACAGCGGCGCGTCGTCGACTGGGACGCCCAGCCAAACGGACAGCAGCGGCAGCAGCACGGGGATTTCCGATCCCAACGTGGCGGAACCGGGTACCTATCCGGTCCTGAAAGAAAAAGGCAAGACCAAGTTTACGATCGGCGTCTCGCAGGACCCGAACGTGCTGTCGTATGAGGACGACAACTATCAAACCCAGTGGGTCAAGGAAAAGACCAACGCGGATATCGAGTGGGTTTATTATCCCAATAAGGGCGACGAAGCGCGTCAGCAGATCGAGCTGGCAGTCAACAGCAATACCAAGCTGCCCGACATTATTTTGGGCATCCTAAACGAAAGCGGATGGAACGCTTATGGCGCCGCGGGCTATTTGTTAGAATTAAGCCCTTATCTGGAAAAGCAGGGCAAATTCTTCTACGACGCCTGTAAGGAGTCGGATTTGGATCCGGAGAAGGACATACTCCGCTACATTAAATCACCTGACGGCGGAATTTATGGACTTCCGGAATTTGCCGTTGGCGTGTCCAATTCTTTTTCGGTGCGCGCGTGGATCAACCAGGATTTCCTGAAAGCGGCGGGAATGGAATCTCCCAAGACCACCGACGAGCTTTACGATTTCCTGAAAGCGGTCAAGGAAACGGATGTTAACGGCAACGGAAGAACCGATGACGAAATCGGCATTCTGGGCAACAATAACGGCTGGAACTGCAATCCTGTCGTTTGGCTGATGAACGCGTTCATTTATATGGACAACACCGACGACCGGTTTATTGTCAAAGACGGCCAGCTGGATGTGGCGTATGACAAGGACGAGTTCCGTCAGGGCCTGATCTATTGCCGCAGGCTGGCGGACGAAGGTCTGCTCAGCCCCAACTCCTTCACCCAGGATAACACCCAGTATGTAGCGACCATGAACGCGGAGGATCCCATTGTGGCCATCGGCGTGTCCGGCGGCACCGGCGGTATCGACGTGGAACGGGTCACGATGTATGACGCGGTAGAGGCGATCAAGGGGCCGAACGGCGCGCAATATGCTTCTTATGTTCCCCCGCTGCCCTCTATGCGGGCTTTTATCACCAAGGACTGCGCCAGCCCCGAAGCGGCGTTCGCTTTCCTGTGCGCTGGTTACGGTGATGAGGATTACTCCATCATCAAGCGGTTCGGCATCGAGGGAACCGATTGGCGTAAGGCTCAAGAAGGCGAAGCTGGCCTTTACGAGGACTTGGGCTTCAAGGCTTCGATCAAGGTGCTCAACAATGTTTGGGGACGCGAATCCAAATCCATTTGGCAAGCGTCTTCTCTCCCGAATATCGAGCGGCCGAAGTACCAAAACGGTCTTGTGACCGACGCGAACGATCCGGCCAATATCAAAGAGGTTTTGAATTCGCATGCGGTTGCCAATTTTATGGGCCATGAACCCGAGGAATTGGTCGCTAAGATCATTTATACCCAGGAGGAATCCGAAAAAACGGTGGAAAGCCGCACAGCGATCCGCAGCTACGTGAAGGAATGCATGGCGCAGTTTGTTGTTGGCAATATGAATCCCAACAACGACAGCGATTGGAACGCCTTCCTTGCGGAGATTGAGCGCTTGGGTTATAAGGAGCAGTTGGAAATTGACCGGCAGGCTTATAACCGTACCATGGGCAAATAAACTGCTTGTATTCTAGGGTATAAACAGTTTAAAAAATATGGGAGGTATTTTATGAAAAGGAAAGTAGCGGTCCTATTAGCGGTTGCTCTTCTCGCGACGACCTGCCTGTTCTCCTGCAAAGGAGATAACGGCGCGTCTTCGGCCGGAACACCCAGCCAGTCGGCCAGCAGCGAAGAAGGCAGCAACACGGGGATTACCGATCCCAATGTTGCGGAACCAGGCACATATCCGGTACTCAAGGAAAAGGGTAAGACGAAGTTTACGATTGGTCTTTCCCAAGATGCCAACGTGCTGTCGTATGATGCTGATCAGAACTACATGACCCAGTGGGTGATGGAAAAAACCAATGCGGATTTTGAATTTTCCTTCTATCCCAATAAGGGCGACGAAGCGCGTCAGCAGATCGAGCTGGCAGTCAATAGTAACAGCAAACTGCCCGATATCATCATGGGCATCCTGAACCAGAGCGGATGGGAATCTTATGGTGCCGCGGGCTTTTTGGTGGACTTGAACCCTTATTTCGAAAAGCAGGGCAAGTTCTTCTATGACGCCTGCGAAGAGGCTGGCTTGGATCCGGATAAAGATATCCTGAACCTTGTTAAGGCCCCCGACGGCGGCATTTACGGTACGCCGGCCTTTGGCGGAGCCGTAGCCAATCAGTATTCTGTGCGCGCGTGGATCAATCAGGACTTCCTGAAAGCCACCGGTATGGAAAACCCCAAAACCACCGAAGAGCTGTATAACTTCCTGAAAGCGGTCAAGGAAAAGGATGTTAACGGCAACGGAAGAACCGATGACGAAATCGGCATTCTGGGCAACAACAACGGCTGGAACTGCAACCCTGT
>CABQAC010000102.1 GCA_902462035.1 uncultured Eubacteriales bacterium | reverse complement strand
GACCGGTGGCAGCGGCAGTGGAGCGCGATTTGGGCGTTATATGCAAACTTGCCGCCATAACGCCGGAGCAGTTGATCGCCGCTTATTGCGATCCTGCGGCTGTCGCGGGGGTGGCCGGGACCTTGCCCCGGTGGGAAACGGGCAGTTTCGATCAGCGCGTCGACCCGGCGGATTTACCGGGTTCCGCCCGGCGAATGGCTTCCTATTATCAGGAAAGCGGTTGCGGTATGTTCGCCCGGTACCGGGCGTTCATCTGGCGGGACGGCGCGATCGAGCCGGTCCCTTACCCGGATCCCATCCAATTGACCGGACTGAAAGGGTACGATTACCAGCGCGGCCTGGTAGTAGACAATACCGTGGCGTTTTTAGAAGGGCTTTCGGCCAATAACTGCTTGCTTTACGGCGACCGCGGCACCGGCAAGTCCTCTACGGTCAAGGCGCTGCTTAACCGGTATTACACCGAGGGGCTGCGCATGGTGGAAATGCCCAAGGAAAGTCTTCGCGATTTTTCCAAGCTGGTGGAAAAAATTGCGGCGCTGCCGCTGAAATTCATTGTATTTATCGACGATTTGTCGTTTTCCCAGCAGGACGATACTTTTGCCGCGCTGAAAGCGGTGCTGGAGGGCGGCGTTGCGGCCCGGCCGGACAACGCCCTGATTTACGCCACCTCCAACCGCCGCCACCTGGTGCGGGAAACCTTTTCCCAGCGGGAAGGGGACGACGTGCACGCTGGGGACACGATGCAGGAGAGCTTATCGCTGGCCGACCGGTTCGGACTGGCCGTCAATTTTTCCACTCCGGACCGGGCGCGCTTTTTGGAAATTGTCCGCGCGCTGGCAGCGGAACGGGGCATTGAGGAGGATATCCGCCTGATCGAAGCGGGCGCGGAACGGTGGGCCACGGAACGCGGCGGCCGGTCCCCCCGCTGCGCCAAACAATATATTGCGGGGGTGGAGGCGCGCCTGAAGCGCGGCCTGCCTCTGGCGTAACATGTGTATGATAGAAAGGACAGGGAAAGCGATGAAACGGCTTTTGGCGCTGCTACTGGGGCTTCTTCTGGCAACCGCTTTTACGGCCTGCCATGGCGAAGGGGACGGATCTTCCGGGCCCGCCCGGGTGGATTATCCGGTTACCATCGGTGATCTGGTGGTGGAAAAAGCGCCGGCGCGGGTTGTGGTGCTGTCCGAATCCCTTGCCGACGTTGTCCTGGCCCTGGGCAGTGGGTTCGAGGTTAAGCTGGTGGGCAGGAGCGACGAATGCACCCAAAAGGAACTGGAAGTGCTGCCCACGGTGGGCACCGCCGCCGATCCCTCGGTAGAAAGCATCGCCGCGCTGCAAGCCGATTTGATATTGACCGACACGGCCCTGTCCGAACCGGTCGCCGCGGCCCTGCAGGAAAAAAAGATTCAGGTCATGGTGCAGGAACCGGCCGCCACCCGCACCGGCTTTGAAACATTGTATGCCAATGTAGGATCGGTGTTGCTGGGGGGTAAAAGCGGGTACGAGGCCGCGCTGAAACGCGCCCAGAAAATATTTCTGTCGGTGGACGATATCGCACGGCTGATTCCCGAAGACGAAAAAAATGTTACCGCTTGCCTGGTGCTGGACGAGAAGGGCACCCTTGCTACCTCGGAATCGCTGAGCGGCGCTCTGCTGGAGTACGCGGGGGCTATTAATGTAGTTGCCGAGGAAAACGGCGCCCAGTTGACAGCGGCGGAACTAAAAACCGCCAACCCCACTTATCTATTCTGCCGAGCGGGGCTGAAAGAGACCGTTTTGGCTGACGCGCGTTTTTCCGCCCTTCCCGCCGTGGCTGCGGGCAGGGTTTACGAGGTGGACGGCGACCTGCTGGACCGCCAGGGCCAAACGGTATTGGATTTGGTGATTGAACTGGCCCGGGCCATGCATCCTTCGGTGGAGGATCCCACCATCAGCCGCCCGCCGGTTTCGTCCTCTGCGGCCTCCGGCCCAGAACTGGAAATTCCCGCCCGCGTCGATACCACGTCGTCCCGCAAGGAAATCCTTGTACTGCAAAACCGCCTGATCGATTTGGGGTACATGCAGCCGCCCGCCGACGGCGCCTACGGTTACTGGACCAAAGAGACGGTCAAGGTGTTCCAGGAGCGGGTCAAACTAGAGAAAACCGGCATTGCCGACGAGGAAACCATGAAAAAGCTGTTTGCTGCCGACGCACCCAAACAATAAGCAGCCCCAAAGGCCCAAAACGGGCAATCCTCCCGGCATGCGCGAAAGGAAGGTCGAATTTATGGCAAAAGGAAAACGCGTGGCGGCCGCAAGGCTTCATCCCTTTTACATTGGCGTCATCATTTTTATCGTGGCGGTGGTTTTGCTGGCGGGTGGCGCCGTGGCGCTGGCGGGCGGATTCCCCCAAAACGGCGGGCAGGATGCGGAAAGCGGCGCTGAAAGCCTGGCTTCCAACGTTGCGGATTCCTCCCAGCCCGGCACGTCCTCTGCGCAGGACGCATCTTCTGGACAAACGTTATCCTCGTTACCGCCGAAGACGGATTTTGCGGAACAGTTTGCTAAAAATCCCTATGACGCCGCGTTTGAGCAAAAAATGAACCAAGCGATGAACAATACCCAAGTGTTAAACGTTTACAACGAGTATATCAATATCTGGAAGGAAGAAATCGGCCGTGTTATGGAAAAGATGACGGTGCTTGACAGCGGCCGCCTGCAGGAAGTACAGGCCCAACAAGGAGAATGGGTCAGCACGGTGGAGCAAGATTTGCAGAAAAAGTACGACGAAATCGATGCCGGTGGGATTGGCTCGATGAATAATATCCGCAAGGCGGAGGCGGCGTATCAAATTTACCGCGGCCGCGCCGTTGCGCTGTACCAAATTTTGTACGAAGTGGTACCGGACTTTACAGTTGGATCTTCGTGACGTTCAGCCGGGTTTTCCACAATCTTTTTCCACAGCCATTCAAAATTGCGCGAAAAATGTCGATTTATGTTGCGGGATACGCAAAAAAACAGCTTTTCCCCACAGGGGGAAAAGCTGTTTTTTTATGGTTGCGGCCGATTAGTGTTTGCTGCTGTATAATTCTTTGATGCAGTTTTCGCAGACGTTTCTTCCTTTATAGGAAATGACGCCATCGTCGCTGTCGCAGAAAATGCAGGAAGGCGCATACTTTTTCAAAATGATTTTTTCGCCGTCAACAAAGATTTCAAGCGCGGTATCATCATCGATTCCCAGCGTCTTGCGCAGCTCGATGGGCAGCACGATTCGACCAACAGGGTCAATTTTCCGTACGATTCCAATAGATTTCATGAAAAAACTCCCTTTCTATGTATGAAATGTCGATTAATGTGGGCTACTATCCATATAATACCAATAAATAAAAAACTTGTCAAATACTTTTTTGTTAATTTTTTGTGACTATTTTTCAACAATTTTTTGGATCCGATTATTTGTGCAAAAAATTTAATCGAATGGTTTGGAAGGCGAATAAAAATAAATCAAATTTAATCAATTTTTTATTATCATACCCGAAAACCCAGTATTCGTCAATCCCTATTTTGACGAAATCTCCTTTTTCAGACACAAAATTGACATTATTTTGCTTGCAAGCGGATAGCCGATCCGCTGTACCTTCGGATTATTCTGTTGTTTTTTGAGTAAACGAATCAAAACTGGACCAAAATCATCGTTTTGCCGCCAGTCATAAAAAAACAGGCCCGCCATACATATAAACCGTGGAATCCATAACGGAGGGGGCCTGTCAGCCATGATGAATGCCATTTGGGCGGGAATCATGATCGTCAGTATTTTATGCGGCGCCGCGACCGGGCGCATCAGCCAGGTATCCCAGGCCATGTTCACCGGCGCCAGCGACGCGGTGTCGCTGGTCATTTCCCTGCTGGGGGCAATGTGCCTTTGGAGCGGCATGATGCGGGTGGCCGACCAGGGAGGGATTACCAACGCCCTTGCCCGGCTGTTCCGCCCGGTGCTGCGGCTGCTGTTTCCCGGCTTGCCGCCGGACGGCAAAGCCGCGCGCGCCATCAGCATGAATATTTCGGCCAATCTGCTGGGCATGGGCAACGCGGCCACGCCCCTGGGCATTGCGGCCATGCAGGAACTGGCGCGGGATAACCGGGGCAGCGACACAGCCAGCAACCATATGGTTACTTTCGTGGTGATGAACACCGCCTGCTTGCAGCTGATTCCGTCCACCATCGCCGTCATCCGTTCCAATTATGGGTGCCAAACCCCCTTTGATATTATCCCTGCTATTGTCGTTTCCTCCCTTTGCGCCCTGGCCGTTGGAATCGTGATGGCAAAGCTGCTGGGAAGGAGGAAGGCCCTTGGGTGAAATTACCGCTTATTTTGTTCCCGCCGTTATGCTGGCCATTTTAGCCGTGGCGCTGGCGCGCAAGGTGCCGGTGTTCAACGAGTTCGTTTTCGGCGCCAAAGAAGGGGCAAAATCCTGTTTTTCCATTCTGCCCTCTCTGGTAGGCCTGATTACCGCGGTATCCATGTTTAAGGCTTCGGGTGCGCTGGATATGCTCAGCGCTTTTTTGCGCCCGGCAGCCAGCCTGCTGGGTATCCCGTCCGAGGTCATTCCCTTGGCCCTGCTTCGGCCGGTATCTGGCAGCGGTTCTATCGCGCTGCTCGAAAATTTGATTAAATCCTTGGGACCGGACAGCTTTGCGGGCCGTATGGCCGCGGTTATGGCGGGCGCTACCGAGACCACTTTTTACACCATTACCGTTTATTTTGGCGCAATCGCAATTAAAAAGACCCGCCATGCCCTGCCTGCCGCTCTTTGCGCGGATTTTGCCAGCTTTATTATGGCCGGGGTTACCGTCCGGCTGTTTTTTGGGTACTAATTTGTGTCAGGCCTCTTATCCAGCCGCGTTGTACTTTGGTAAACGCAGCCAGAACCCAGCGGCTAAGCCGGAGCTTTAAATCGTCCTAAAATAGCATGGCCCCGGCAAGCGTTTAAAGACGCGCGGAACGTTTTCCCACGCGCCTTTGCTGTCCTAGCCCGTTAAAAGGGGTTTTTAAAACTTCATGGCATTAAGTTTAAAAACCTTGGTATCCCGCAGAACGGGGCGTTTCTCACCTTACAAAAAAGAACCGGCGAAGTATCTCTTCGCCGGTTCTTTCATGACCGCACCATATAACCGTTACATACGGAGCCGCCGGCAGCCCCACCGTATTGCTCCGCCACAACATGGGGAAGGACCGATGGAATGGCAGAGGCTGTCCGGGAAGCGATCCGCACTTTTTTCGGCGTGAAACGCGCCTGCATGGTTTAAAGGCTTCCAGCTGTACTTCGTTTGCGCGCCGGTGTTAAAAAGCTGCCGAAGATTGGGGGCGTTTTTTTCATTGCGCAACACATCCTGCGGCAAGGGTTTTCATACGGCAAAAGACGCAAAAGCCCTTTTTACCCCAGCGATTGTTGTTTTATGCCGCCAAGTATCCCGCTGCGCTGTTTTGCCGCTTAGCCAGATGCTACAAACCGATCAGGAAAGACGATCCAAATCCTGCAGCCACAAAGCCGCGCAGGCATCGCTGGGCATCCGCCAGTCCCCCCGTGGGGACAAGCCCACCGACCCAACCTTGGGGCCGTCCGGCAAACAGGAGCGCTTAAATTGCTGGGAGAAGAAGCGGCGGTAAAAAATCTTCATCCAGCGCAAGATTTCCGCCCGGGGGTACCGTTCCCCCAGCGCGTATTCCGCCATCCGCAGAATTTTAGATGGCATAAAGCCGAACCGCAGCATGTAATACAGAAAAAAGTCGTGCAGCTCGTATGGGCCGACCAGTTCTTCGGTCCGCTGGGCAATCTCCCCATCCTTGGGGGGGAGCAGCTCAGGGCTGACCGGGGTATCCAGAATATCCCGCAGTACCATTCCCAGCGCTTCGCCGCTGCGGTCCGCCTCATAAGCCACCAAATGACGCACCAGGGTTTTGGGAATGGACGCGTTGACGCCGTACATGGACATGTGGTCCCCGTTATAGGTCGCCCAGCCCAAGGCCAGCTCGGACAAATCCCCAGTGCCTACCACCAGACCGTTTTGCTGATTGGCGATGTCCATCAGCACTTGGGTCCGTTCCCTGGCCTGGGCGTTTTCAAAGGCCGCGTCCTGGTTTTCTGGATCGTGGCCGATGTCGCGCAGGTGGGAAAGCACCGTGTCCCCAATGGGGATCTCCTGGAAAGAACAGCCCATCAGCTCGGCCAGAACCTGCGCGTTTTGCTTGGTGCGGCTGGTGGTGCCGAAACAGGGCATGGTGATTGCCAGCACCCCCTTGCGGTCAAGGCCCAGCCGGTCGAATGCCCGGATGGCGACCAGCAGCGCCAAGGTGGAATCCAGCCCGCCGGACAGGCCCAGCACCGCGGTTTTCACGCCGGTATGGCGCAGCCGTTTGCAAAGCCCGGCAGCCTGGATGGATAGGACCTCCTCGCAACGGCGCCCGCGGTCGCCTTGGTCAAGCGGCACAAAGGGAAGGGCGGGGAAGGAACGCACCAGGGACAATTCCCGCAGGGGCAGAAAAAAGGAAATTCGCTCGCCGCCCGCCTGGCCCTGATAAGTATTCATGCGCAGCCGTTCGCCCGCTACGCGCTGCAAATCCACGTCCGCAAACGCAAGGCCGGTGGTAAACCGTTTGGATTCTGCCAGCACGGCGCCGTTTTCCGCGACCAGGTTATGGCCGGAAAACACCAGGTCGGTGGTGGACTCCCCTTCGCCCGCGTCGGCGTAAACATAGGCCGAAAGGGTCCGGGCCGATTGGCCGGTTACCAGCTGGCGCCGGTATTCCGCTTTTCCCACTACCTCGTTGCTGGCGGAAGGGTTGGCAATCACCGTGGCACCCCAGGCGCACAGCTTGCCCGACGGCGGCTCCGATACCCATAAATCCTCGCAGATTTCCACCCCAAGCACAAAGCCCGGCAGGTTTTGGCAGCAAAAAAGCAGGTCGGGGCTTAAAGGGATTTCCTTACCGCCCAGCGTTACCGTGCGGCGGCCGGCGCCCGCTGTAAAATGGCGCTGCTCGTAAAATTCCCCGTAATTCGGAACGTTGCCCTTGGGCACCAAGCCCAGCACCTCGCCGTGGTAGACGACGGCGGCGCAGTTATAAAGCGCCGGGCCGCACTGGACGGGCAGGCCCGCCACAACCAGGCAATCGAGCGTTTTTGTGTCCTCTGCCACCTGCAGCAGGGCGTTTTGAGCGCCTTGCTGCAGCGGCGCCTGCAAAAACAAATCCCCGCAGGTGTAGCCGGTCAAACAAAGTTCGGGGAATACCACCAGGCTTGCGCCCCTGCCCGCGGCTTCCGCGGCCAGGGCGGCGACGGCATTGGCGTTATACGCGCAGTCCGCCACCCGGATCTCCGGCGTGGCGGCGCAAACGCGGAGAAAACCATCTTTCATGCTTCCCGATCATCCTTTCGCAGGGCCGTTTCCGCGGCGGCCCTTTTCGCATGGGTCGAAACCCGCCTTTCCCCCGGCGCGCATGCGGCGGGGAAAAGGCATGCTAGTATTATAGTATCCTCCGC
>CABQAC010000101.1 GCA_902462035.1 uncultured Eubacteriales bacterium | reverse complement strand
GCAGCCAAGCCTTTCTCCCGCAGAAGGTCAACCGCCTTCTCCATATCGCCGCCCGCCTCGGTCAGAGCCTTTTTGCAATCCATCATACCGCAGCCGGTTTTTTCACGCAGGGCCGCAACGTCTTTCGCAGTAAAAGCCATATTATTTCCTCCGTCCATACATTTTTCATCATCTTCAAAAAAATACCCGGGCAACTTTTTGAGAAGCACGGGTATTTTCCCATTCAAGCAAAACCTTATTGAGCAGCTTCGTCCGTTTCTTCCACTTTCGCGGCTTCGTCCGCAGCGGCAGCTTCGGCTTCGGCAGCGCCCATTTCGCCCTGATGGCCTTCCGCAATGGCGTTGGCCATCGTCGCGGCAATCAGCCGAACGGCGCGGATCGCGTCGTCGTTGCCGGGAATCACGTAATCAACCTCGTCCGGATCGCAGTTGGTGTCGACAATGGCCACCACCGGGATTCCGAGCTTATGCGCCTCGGAAACGGCGATCTTTTCCTTGCGCGGGTCCACAATGAACAGCGCGCCGGGGAGCTTTTTCATCTCCTTGATGCCGCCGAGGAACTTTTCGAGTTTCTCAATTTCGAGCTTAAGTTTGATAACTTCCTTTTTGGGAAGCAGGTCGAACGTACCGTCTTCCTCCATGGTCCGCAGCTGGCTCAAGCGGTCGATTCTGCGGCGGATTGTGCGGAAGTTGGTGAGCATGCCGCCCAACCAGCGGGCATTGACGTAATAAGCGCCAACGCGCAGGGCCTCTTCCTTCACGGAATCCTGAGCCTGCTTTTTGGTGCCGACAAACAGCACCGAATCGCCGTTCGCCGCAACATCGCGCACAAAGTTGTACGCTTCTTCCAGTTTGCGAACGGTCTTTTGCAGGTCGATGATGTAGATGCCGTTGCGCTCGGTGAAGATGTACTCCGCCATCTTCGGGTTCCACCTTCTGGTTTGATGACCAAAATGGACACCGGCTTCCAGAAGCTGCTTCATGGATACAACTGCCATAATTCTATTCCTCCTTGGTTTTTACCTCCGCCCCGCAGAATCCGCGCAACCGCCTGTTTGGTGGGCGGCACCGGCACGGCTGTAACCGGGGCGTGTGATGTGGCAACGATTATTATACCATGCGTATCAGCACAGCACAAGAGTTTTTCCTTACTTTTTTCCGGTTTTTGGACAAATTAAACCCGTCAGCCCCCAAAGGCGCCGCCGCCAAAAAAGCGGCGCCGTTTGGTCCGGCAGCAAACATTATTGCAGCAAACCAAAATAGTATCCTCTCCAATCACCTCGATATCGCACCAACGGATCACGATATCGTCTTCCCTTCCAAGCAGGCCAAAGCATTTGAGCCTGCCGTAAATGATGATGGCGCACAGCTTGGCGGTGCAGGTATCGATTTCCACATCGCAGACGCACCCCAACCGCATTCCGTCCTTTACGTTGATCACTTCTTTGTTTCGCATATCGGCCAATCGGCAATTCACGGCATCCACCTCCATATGCTCTATACATATGCGCGAATTTCCGCAGATTTGCCGGATTTTTGACCGGGCAATAAAAAAGGGAAGCCGAAACCGGCTTCCCAGGGAATATCGCTTACGTCTTGGCGGCCATGCCGAGCACCCCTTGCCGCGCCGCGGCGGGAAACGGTTCGCGCGAAACGCCTTCCTCCCTGGCTTTGCGGAGCAGATAGCGGTACCTGGCGTTCAGGGACTCCATTTCGTAAATACAGGAATCGATCAGATCTTCGTCGCTGGTCATTTGAAAGCAGGATTCGATCCGGGCAATTTGACCGGATACCTTTTTGATTTCCGCCAGTATTTTTTCGCGTTCCTGTTGCTTATCCTGCTGTTCCAAGTCTTCTTGACCCTTCGCAATGCCAATGCTCTGAAACCGCCTTAAAATGCCTTCCATCCCGACATTCTCCTTCCTCGTATCCGGCCGTTTGCTTTTTCATCCTATGTCAATAGGTTGGTCATTTATTCCTCTGCTTATACACGGTTTCTTCCAGATCATCCAAAAATTTCTGTTTCGCTCGTCCAAAAAGCGGCAGCCCCCACCGCTATTACACGATGGGGGCTGCCGGTAATTAGGATTGCTTCAAAATGGAGTTTTCTAGGGATCAGCCGTAAAGCGGGCCATAGGTAGCACAGGCCTTAAAGTCCGCCGCTTCCAAATTGTCGGTGCCGAACGCTGCCCAAGCATGGGGCCGGTAGATTTCTTCATCCGGCACGTTGTGCATGGCCACCGGGATTCGGAGCATGGAAGCCAGCGTGATCAGATCTTTTCCCACATGGCCGTACACCGTCACGCCGTGGTTGGCGCCCCAGTTTGCCATTACGCTGTACACGTCCTTGAACGCGCCCTTGCCGGTCAGGCGGGGCGCAAACCAGGTGGTGGGCCAGCCGGGATCGGTCCGGCTGTCGAGAATCTTGTGGACGTCCGGATCCAGTACGGCGGTGCTGCCCTCGGCAATTTGAAGCACCGGGCCGATGCCGTCGATGATGTTGACGCGCAGCATGGTTACAGGCATTTCCGCCTGGGTCTGGAAATGGGAGGAGAATCCGCCGCCGCGGAAATACTCGTAATTCGCGCGGCGCCAATCGGTAGCTTCCAAGCATGCGCTGACGTCCGCCTCGGTCATATTCCAGAATTCCTTCATGCAGCCTTCGCCCTTTTCGTTCCGGGAAGCGCCGGTACAATCCAGTGCGGTGGCGCCCGAATTGATCAGATGAATAAAGCCGTCCTTGGCAACGCCTGTGGGCCGTTTGCCGCTCACGCGCTCGCAGGCCTCGGGGCTCCAGTAGGTGCGCACGTCGTGGAAGCAGGGCGCTTTATTGGTGACCAGGTTGCCCAGCAGCATGGAAACGCCGTTGAGGGTATCGTTTTCGGTGGCGAAGGGAATCGGCTGACGGGGACCGTTCCAGTCAAAGGTGGAGCTGATGATCGCTTCCATAAAGTCGCCGTTGGGCAGCCAGTCGGTCCACATCCGCTGACCCTGGAAGCCGCCCGCGATGGCATTGCGGCCCAGCGCTTCCTCGTGCCAGCCCATTTCGCCCAGCTTGGGGTTGCCCAGCAGGATGTCCCGCACAATCAAGGTCGCCTTGACCACGAACTCCCAGTCCTTATCGGCGGGAACCACCTTGGACTTGGTGATGATCTCGGGCAGATTTTTACCCTGGTTGAAATCCACGCCTTCTTTGCAGTTGGCGCGCGTCCAGGCGTAAGCCTTTTCGAATTCTTCATGATCAAAAATCCCCAGCGTCATACGGCGGAGAATTTCGGTCATATCCACCCATTCGGGGCGAAGGCCCAAATATTTTTGGAACATATTGGCATCGCAATAAGCGCCGGCAATACCCATGGCAACGCCGCCCACATTGACGTACGCCTTGTTGCGCATCAGGCCTACTGCCACGGCGCAGCGGGCAAACCGCAGAATTTTTTCTTCCACATCCTCCGGCAAGCCGGTGGCTGTGGCATCCTGTACGTCATGCCCATAGATAGAGAAAGCCGGCAAGCCTTTTTGCGCGTGCGCGGCCAGCACCGCCGCCAGGTAAACCGCGCCCGGGCGTTCCGTGCCGTTAAAGCCCCAGACCGCCTTAATGGTGGTAGGATCCATATCGAACGTTTCGGTCCCGTAGCACCAGCAGGGGGTCACTGTCAAAGTAGCGCAAACATTTTCGGTAGCAAACTGGTTGGCGCAGGCAGCCGCCTCCGCCCCGCTGCCGATGGTGGTGTTGGAAATGACGCACTGTACTGGGGTTCCATCGGGGTAACGCAGGTTATCACCAATGGATTTTGCCGCTGCGCGCGCCATATTCATGGTTTGTTCTTCCAGGCTTTCACGGACGCCGCCCCAGCGGCCGTCGATAGTCGGCCGGATGCCGATCTTGGGATATGCCATCATTGTTCACTCCTTATCTTAATTTTCTTCCATTATTTCTCCGTAATATACGGTTGAAACGCACGGTAAGCCGCATCCCAACCCGCCGGGTCGGCGGGCAGGTATTCGAGTTTATCCTGAGAGGACGCTACGATACGCCGGGCTTCTTCAATGGATTGAATCTGGCCGGCAGCCATCAGCTGAACCGCCACATTGCCTAATACCGTCGCCTCCACCGGGCCCGCCACCACTTGGCATGCACAGCTGTCGGCGGTCATCTGGCAGAGCAGCCGGTCCTTGGTGCCGCCGCCCACCATGTGAATCACCCGGTAATCGCGCCCGGTACAGCGTTTTATCTGCTCAAAAGCGTAGCGGTATTTAAGCGCCAAACTTTCGTAAATGCAGCGCATGACCTCGCCCACGCTCTGCGGCACATATTGGCCGGTCTTTTGGCAGAATTCCCGCACCCGCCGGGGCAGGTTGCCTTGGGGGACAAAAGCAGGGTCGTCGGGATCGATAAAGCACTGAAACGGTTTGGACGCGACAGCCAGCCGTTCCAAATCGGCATAGCTGTAATCCTGCCCTTCCCGCTGCCACTGGCGTCTGCTCTCCTGAATCATCCATAGGCCGATGATGTTCTTTAAAAATGTGGTGCGGTAACCGCAGCCCCCCTCGTTTGTAAGGTTGCAGTCATAGGAGGCGCTGTCGATGACCGGCGCGGGCAGCTCGGTTCCAAACAGGGACCATGTGCCGCAGCTGATAAAGATAAAGTCCGCCTCCCCGGCCGGGACCGCCGCCACGGCGGACTGGGTATCGTGGGAGGCGATGGATACCACGTCGACCGCGGGAACCCCTAATTCTTCGCAAATCCCAGGAGACAGCTTGCCTACCACCGTGCCCGGGGGCACGATTTTCGTCAACAGACGCTCCGGAATCCCGAGCGCGCGGAGCACTTCGGGGGACCAAGTCCGTTTGCGCGCATCCAGCATTTGGGTAGTGGACGCAATCGAGTATTCGGTACTGCGCACCCCGGTCAGCATAAAATTAAACAAATCCGGGGTCAGCAGCAAGGTGTCCGCCCGCTCAAGCAGCTCCGGACGGTTAAGCGCCAGGGAATACAGCTGGAAAGCGGTGTTGATCTCCATAAATTGAATGCCAGTAATCTGATAAAATTGGTCCTTCGGCAGGACGGTGAAGCTCTTTTCCACCAGGCCATTGGTGCGTGCGTCCCGGTAATGGACGGGGTTTTCCAGCAAGTTGCCGGCCCGGTCAATCAAACCGAAATCCACCCCCCAGGTATCGATGCCAATGCTGTCGAACCCGCCGCTCAGCTGCGCTTTGGAGATGCCCTGCTTAATTTCGAAAAACAAACGGAGCACATCCCAATACATGGTGCCGTTGACGGTTACGGGATCGTTTGAAAAACGGTGGATTTCCTCCAGCCGGATGGTTTTTCCGTCGAATACGCCGATCATGGCACGGCCGCTGGACGCGCCGAAGTCGAAGGCCAAAACCCGTTTTTCACCGGTCATATTTCGCTCATCCTTTCGCAGGGAGGTTATTCTTCCACCACAACGCCTTTTTGCAGCATGACGTTGGCATACAGCGCGGTTTCGCCGGTCATGATCACAGCGTAAGCCTTTTTCGCCTGCTCGTAAAACGCGAACCGCTCCACGTTTTGAATGCCGTTGTTTTTCGGCTCGTATTTTTGAATGATCTCCCGGTAGGTGTCCCAGATCACCGGCACCACGTTATCGCCGGGCACAACCTCCATCAGCGAAACGGGATGGGTCACGTAGGGGTCAAGGGGCATCAGCTTCAGCACCGCTTCCAGGATTTCGGGCACGCCGTGGCCGTCACACCGCACCAGCCGCTGCGCAAGGCCTGCGCCCGGGAAGTTGCCGTCGGCAATCACGATAGAATCGCCATGGCCCATCTCCATTAAAATTTTAAGCAGTTCGGGGGGCAATACGCTGGGAATACCTTTTAGCATACCTATCGATCTCCTTGTTCTAAAGTAAATAAAAAATGCCGTTAAGGATATCATAACAAGCAAAGATGCGAAATGCAATCGTTTTTATGACGCATTGCTGTAAAACAGAAAAATCGCAATAAAACCCAACTAGGGACAACCGGCTATCGGATTATAAAACGGGGCGGATATAGTCGATGGCCGCCTTGCATTTGGGATAGTTGGGGCAGCCATAGTAGCGGTACCCCTTTTTCTCGCCGCGCCGGTATACCCGCAGTACCATCAGTTCGCCGCATTTGGGGCAGGCCGGGATGACCGTACCGTCCGGCTCCTTCGCTTGCGGCTCCTCTGCGCCCATTTCCGGCGCCGGACAAGTCCGTTCCAGCATGCCGCTCAATAAATCCCGCAATTGCTCCGGCTCAAAGCCGTTTTTAAGGGGCGCATGGACCAGCGGCAAATCTGCGGCCGCGTATACCGCGTCTACAAACGCGTCCCGCTCTATCCGGTCCGCCCGTTGGTGGGAGGAATCGTCCAATTCTATCCCGCACAGCGGAACCATCGTTTCGGCGTCGCACAGCAAAAAGTCCACATGCTTGCGGTTGATCTTGTTGATATGGGCCATTCGCGCGTTTTTTTCCCCCGCCGCAAAGAAAATATCGGCCAAATTAACTTTGGGGCAAACAGCGATAGAGTCATCCAAAAAAGCGCGCAGCGCCGTGTAAAACGCAAATTCCGCTTCGGTCAAAAAGTCGTCCCGCAGCCGGTAAGGCAGCCGCTGCTCTTCGGCGGCCGGCTGTTTTTTCCCCCGTACAGAGCGCGTCAGCAAAGATACGATCAGCACGGCGACCAACGCCGCGGCGGCATACCAAGCGGCTTGTTCCCAGTCCAAACCATCCCCGCCCCTTTCTTTACAACCTCTTTTTAAAATTTTAGCACAAATTTGTTTTGTTGCAATCCTTTCCCCTTAAAGCCGTTGAAAATGCCGTGAACGGTCCATACTATGAGCAGCCCAACCAAAAAAACAAGGAGTGATGACCCAATGAAAAAACGGTTCGCTTTATTGCTGGCAATCGCACTGTTGGCGATTGTGCCGGCCGGCTGCGCGGGAGGGAACGGGGACCCGTCCAGCGCACCTTCCTCCCCCATTTCGTCCAATGCGGCCAACAGCCCTGCGCCCGCGGAAATTCTGGCCGCCATACAAGCGGCCTATGGCGATGATTATTTGGCCACCATGGAAATGCCGGACGAAATGTTCGAAGGCGAGTTTCCCCTGGACAAATCGCTTATTCAGGACAAAGCCGCGCAGATGCCGGCCATGAGCGTCCATCCGGACCGCGTGGTCGTTATCCGCGCCGTCCCCGGCAAGGGCGCGGAAGTAGAAAAGGCGCTGCAGGCCGCCCGGGAACGGTTCGTCAGCGACAGCATCCAGTATCCGATGAACGCCGCCAAGGTACAGGCGTCCCAAGTGGTTCGAAATGGGGACACGGCGGCCTTTCTGCTGGTTGGCGGACCAAACGGTGACCCCGACGCAGACGAAGCCGAGGCCCTTCAGTTTGCCAAAAATGAAACCAAGAAAGCCGTGGACGCATTCTACGGCGCGTTTTCCTGACAGCGGCGCGCTGCACGGCCAGCGCGTTACATATCCAGGTTCCTTAACGGGATTTTTACGGCGGC